>QIAN01000535.1 GCA_003225005.1 Acidobacteriota bacterium
GAACCCCTAGATAACAGCCGAAAGCACCCTAAGCAAGCCCACTGGTCCTGGATTCGCTTCGTCCGACCGGACTTCCGCTGATTCTGGCCGCTCTGCACCAAAGCCCTATGCCTGACGACGGCATTCGGTCCTCAGGCAAGTTCTGTAAGCCCGTACAGGGTGAACCGGATAGAACGAACCCAACCCGAAAGCTAGGGTATGGTCGCACGAAGAGAAATGGCGCTGCTCAGTTGGAGCGCGGAAAAAGGTCTCAATATGAACCGATCCAAAGGAGTGCCAAGATTTGTCGTGGTGCTGAGCACCATCGTCTTGCTCTTCTCCGCCGTGGGCTGGTCCGCTGACGAAGACAAGGACAGGTCCGAAATCGAAAAGCGAATTGATGCATCGGCCAAGGTCTTGACTGAAATTATGGCAACACCGGACAAGGCCATTCCGAATAAGGTATTGAGCGATGCCAAGTGTCTAGCGGTTATCCCCAACATGGTCAAGATTGCCGTTGGCTTCGGCGGTAGTCATGGAAAAGGTATCGCAACCTGCCGAACGCCAAATGGTTGGAGCGCTCCCGCGCCAATCACGATTACTGGAGGCAGCTGGGGTTTACAGCTCGGCGGTCAGGCGGTTGATCTGGTGATGGTCATTATGAACGACCAGGGCATGCAGCATTTGCTCTCAAGCAAATTTAAGCTGGGCGCTGACGCCTCCGCCGCAGCGGGCCCCGTGGGACGCGATGCGGCTGCCGACACTGACTGGAAGATGAAAGCAGAAGTGCTTACCTATTCTCGAGCCCGGGGCATTTTTGCCGGCATTGATCTGAACGGGTCGGCGGTTACGCAAGATAAAGACGAGACCCGCGTTCTATACGGCAAATTCATCCCCTTTTCAGAACTTCTGTCGGGAAAGGTTGAACCGCCCCGCGGCACTGAGGCGTTTCTCTCTGCCGTCAGCAAGTACACCAGTCAAGCATAAGAGACAGAGCATGAATGGTATGTCAAAGGAATCCAGGTTGGAGAGTTGCTAAAGCTGTTTTGAATTCGAGTTGTGCGGCCCGGCACGTCCTATCGGCGGCCGATTCGCAAATCCGGGTAGGGATATCGTGTCAACCATCGTTCTTGTGCTGTTGGTTCTTCTGTTGCTCGGGGCTTTACCGACGTGGCCTTACAGCCGGTCTTGGGGATACTACCCAAGTGGCGGCCTGGGTTTGGTGGTTGTCATTGTGTTGGTTTTGCTTCTGGCGGGGCGGATTTAGCCGGAGGCAATTTCGGGTGATCGGATTCAGTTTTCGGTGGAGAGTGAGAGGCGGTAAACCACGGCTCACCGCAGAACCGACAGTGGTGGTTCCTCCGCAGGTACACATAGCCGATAACCACATCCCCAACCTCGGAACCATGGCAGCGGTACTGCCGGCCGCTCCGCCCTCGAATGGTACTGGGTCAGGAGGCGGCATCGGTTCCGGTTCCGGGTGGTGGGGTGGGCGCAGATCATGGCGCCGGCGTCGGCCCGGGAAGCGGCGGTGGCATCGGTGGTGGTGTTTTTAAAGTCGGTGGCGGCATTTCCGCTCCTCAGCCTGTTTCCACTCCTGATCCCGAGTACACAGAGGAAGCGCGCCGAGCCAAGAGCCAGGGGAACTTGCATCCTTTTGGATGATTGTTGATGCCGAAGGACACCCACGAGATATCCGCGTCGTCCGCGGTCTTGGTTTCGACTCGACACGAAAGCCATCGAAGCTGTCCGACAATGGCGCTTTCAGCCAGCGATGAAAGATGGTAAGCCGGTCAATGTGCAGATCAGCGTCGAAGTCGGCTTCCGGCTGGACTGATTTTCATTCGCGAGTCTCCGCTGACCCAACCCCATCTGTTCCCCTACAGGGATTTCACCTTCTAAGTCCACGATCCGCTGTATGGTGTGGCCGGGGAGAGTTTTGGCAGAGTATGCACCAAGAAAATCTCCGCTTGAGTTACGTGCCCGGCTGGTGCCGATAATTTTCCTGTGGTTCCTCGCGCTTCAAGCTCTCGCAAACGATGTCACCCAGTCCAACGGCCTCAATAGTTCACTTCTCTTTTTGCGTACAGCAAGCTTAGACCCCAATTACAGATGTGACCTGATAGGACAGCCACTTCCATTTCTTTAAGCTCTCCAGGAATGCTCCGCTACCACGGAGAGTCAAAAAGCGGCGATTTCACCGTAAGGAGACTACAGTGGCGACTTGCGTAATTTCCGCGACAGCAACCAATGCAATGCCTAGCGAAAACGAACGTAGCCGGGACGATTCTGAACTCAGTCTTGTGCAGCGTGCTCAGCGCGGTGAAGAGCAGGCCTTTGCCACGCTCTTTCAGCTGCACAAAAAGCGGGTGTACTCAGTCTGCCTGCTGATGACCAAAGATGTGGCCGAGGCGGAGGACTTGACCCAAGAGGCGTTTTTGCAGGTCTTCCGCAGTGTCAGCAGTTTCAGAGGTGATGCTGCATTCTCAACCTGGCTTTATCGGGTAGCTGTGAATACAGTGCTGATGAAGCTGCGCCGTCGCAAATCACCCCCCCTGCTTTCTTTGGACGAGCCAGTCAGCTCTGAATCGCCTTCTCTTCGACGCGACTTCGGCCAGCGCGATCCCCATTTGTCCGGCGCTGTTGACCGCATTGCTCTGCGGCGCGCTCTCCGGGAACTCCCTGAAGGTTGCAGGAAGATCTTCGCCCTACACGAGGTCGAGGGTTATCAGCATCACGAGATCGCGCAACTATTGCACTGCTCTATCGGTAACTCAAAATCTCAGCTTCACAAAGCGAAGCTGAAGATGCGCGATTTGTTGTTTCCGAAAAGGAGAAGCGTCCGGAAACGCGCGACGGAGAACATCGAGGAGACAGCCCGCATGAGATCGAAGCTCACGATGCAAGCTAGTTTCCAGGCAAGGGGAGCATAAAGCGTAAAGGCAAGAGTCTTCCCGGCAGAAGGAAGAATGTCTCCCATGGAGAGGGTCATCATTGGGCTGAGTTAGGTGCAATCCTTGTAGTCGGACCACAGAATTCCACGCTTCGCCACGCGAGCTCTGACCGGCCGGGTTCGGAGTTGAGCCCCGATGCCGATCAGGCGGCTGTGGTGGAAGGTTCGCTGGCCTGTGTGGAGATTCTAGGTCGATCGGTCTTGGAACGTACGATTGAGCGTCTGTGCCGCATGGGCGTTCAAATTATTTCTGTGGTGATGGATGAAGCATCATCGAATTTAAATTCGACCTTTCGTCGCCCATTGAACAATGGAACAATGTAAGGCTCCGCATCACAGATGAGCCTTGGTCCGCGGCGGCTCAAATGCTAGCCGAGTATGCGGAGAGGGGCATCGAAACCGCCTTTGTCGCCGGGCTTGGAGGTTACGTGGAGTTTGATGCCGAGGAGATGTTGCAGTTTCATCGGCAAGAGCGGCAAGCCAGCACGCGCGCCTTCAATGAGCGAGGGGCTCTGGACTTTTGGGTGATAAAACGGCGGGTAATTTCGACTGTGCCGGCGACCCGCTCAGCCGCTTATCCGCTGTGTGGGTACGTGAACCCTCTGGCTCGTGCCAGGGATCTACGCCGCCTGGTGGTTGATGCGCTTCAGGGACGTTGTCAGCTTTCACCGATGGGCAGGGAGATTAAGCCGCGGGTTTGGGTTGACGATGGAGCCCAGTTGCATCGTCGCGCGCGTGTGGTCGCTCCCGCCTACATCGGCCGGGCTTCGAGCGTTCGTGAGGATACTTTGATCACGCGCTTCAGCAATGTAGAGAGTTTTTGTGAGGTGGATTACGGGACCGCGATTGAGGATAGTTCGGTTCTGTCGAACAGTTACGTGGGCATCTGGCTGGATGTGTCTCACGCGGTCGTCTGCGGAAGCAAACTGTTGAACCTCAGCCGCAATGCGACGCTTAACCTCGCTGATTGCGAGCATGCTCAGAAGAAATATTGCGCTTCGCAAAGATACAAGTCGCGAGACTGGTGGAAGTTGCCGGGGGCCGCTTCTTTGGATCATTGAGTCAGCGATCAGAAATGGTTAATCGATGACCGGTATTCATTTTCCCCGTCTCCGTACATTAGCCACGATAGGGAGGTCTTTGGGAGGGCTTGTCCACCTATCTCTGCATAGTGTCCGATTACGTGTGGTATCGGGGGACGCAAATTTCCTTGCCATCGGCTGTGACCATGGCAGCGCGATTCGGCAGCGATCAAGTTAGTTTCAGCAAAAAATTCCTGCGAATTCCCATCTTGCCGCACTCTGTCAGCCTTTATGCCACAGAACTGAAACGGTTGATGTTGAACGGGGAACTGCGGAACACTCTGCGTCTGAGCATGCTGCCTTGCCTGGCCACGGCAGCTGCGTTGGAATTCAAGATAACGGGCAGTGATAAAGGGATCTGGTGAAGCAGACGAGCGTTCCGGAGAGCAGGGCGACTCGGGTGAAGGTGGGCTATCTTTACTGTTTCGGCTCCGCTACAGGGTTTACTGGATTGAAAACCCAGATTGGGGCATCCTAACCTAGAATGAACAGGACTGTCCGAGATTTTCTCGCGAAGCACAAGTCGCAGAATGCGATCAAGGAGTTTCGCTTGGTTCGGATACTGGTTGTGGACGACAATCCGGCAGTGCGAAGTTACCTCCGCTCGATCCTTGAGCAGCAGACGGCGTGGCAGGTGTGCGACGAGGCCCGAACGGGCGCGGAGGCGATCCATAGGGTACAAAACGCTCCCCCGGACGTCATCCTGCTTGACTTCCAGATGCCAGACCTAAACGGACTCGACGTCGCGCAGCAAATTTCCCAGCTCTTCCCTCAGATTCCCATCTTAATGGTTACCATTCACCTCTCAAACCAGCTGGCTGAAGCGGCGCGTAAGGCCGGAATCCGGGGAGCTTGCGCCAAGCAGGACGTAGGCTCGATTGTGCAAGCCGTGGATGTCCTGCTCAACCACGGAACTTATTTCCCTGCAATGAGTTCCGTCGATTAGGCTGCAGCGCTACACCTTTTGCGGTCCACCGGTTTCCCCTAAAATACAGGATTCGCTGTATTCGGACAGGAAATACAACATGCTAGCTTCAAATCCGGGGCCTGGAGCTTGCCATTTCGTCTAGGTGTGGGTCAGAGTCTCTGTTAGTGTGGTGAAGAAGCTGCTATGGCGAATGTCTATTCATTCAGCCTTCCCAGACGCTGAACAAACACGGATCATGACCGTTCGCATACTACTGGTGGATGACCATTCTATTGTGAGACAAGGCCTTAGGACCTTGTTGGAAGGGCGTCCCGGCTGGGAAGTAATCGGGGAAGCCTCCGACGGGCTCGAAGCCGTTGATAAAGTGAACGAGCTCAATCCTGATGTCATGGTGCTCGACGTAACTATGCCCAGGATGAATGG
>QIAN01000126.1 GCA_003225005.1 Acidobacteriota bacterium
AGCTTCAAGCGCATGTTAGGCCGCTGCCTCCACAGGCATCCCTGAGTCAGTGGACAACGACCTTAGCGACGGATGTGATGGGTGGGCAAGAGAGGTACATGGCCTGGTCTTTGGTGAGATAGACGGAGACTCGGCGGCCGATAGTAAGGGCACCGGTGTCGGCATTGCTTCCGTTCTCGTGAAAGACACGGACATGATCGGTAAGATAGTATAGCGTGTGCCCGCAAGCGCGAGGACGGAAGGAGGTGTCATCGACCACGAGCATCGCTGGGACGAGACTGTTGCCAACGCCTCTAGGCGTCCGGGATGTGATGATGCCGGTTTGAAACAGTCGGAGTGAACTAAAGCAATGGATAGTTACTAGAGCCGTCGCGGATAGCAGGAGGGTAGTTCGGAGAAGGCGATGAGAGCGCATTTTGGCAGCGGCCTAACGGATCGCGCCTAAGCTGCGGGCGCCTCGCCCGCCGGCGCATCTGTAGTCGAACGATAGTTCGTGCGCGTTAGCGCACAACGCTCCGTTTCCCTTAGAGCGATCACCGCCCGCCAGCTTCAAGCGCTTGTTAGGCAGCAACGTCACCGTCGTCGGCCAACACCAATTCCGTCCCCACCCGAAGGAGACGCAGCAGGTTGGCGCACTCATCCTCACTCACGAACCGGAAGCCCAACGCCGGCTCTTCGTGACGAGAGGGCTCGCTGAGCAGGGCGAACTCAATGGCCGCGATCGGCGGTAGTCCCACGGGCGCAAGGACGCGCTGACCAACGGCCACCTTGCCGCCTAGAACTTCCCCGTTGCAGAAGAGCATAGACCGCGCGCGGATCGTCGCGACACCCTTAATCCGGAACTTCGGCATGGTGCATTAGCCTGTTGTTGCTGCCTAACGGATCGCGCTTAAGCTGCGGGCGACTCGCCCGCCGGCGCAACTGCTGCTGGGCGAATCTCGAGCCCACCAGGGCACGACACGACGGCTTCCCTTAGAACGAGAGCGCCCGGCAGCTTCAAGCGCATGTTAGGCAGCTACTGCTCATGCCATACCTTAATGAGACGGCCATCGCGACGAGCGATCGTGGCGTGAGCGCCTCCCCCGAGGTAGCCAGGCGGAGGGTAGCTAGTCGAGACTTCCCAGACAGAATCGACGAGGCGGGCGCGAAAGGGGCGCTCGCTGTCGATCAAGCCACCAAACGCCTGCCGCCAGGCTCCTTCAGCGATCCGCACGGCCGCGAGGGAATCGATGGGCGCTGCTGCTCGGGGAGCGGACGTCCGCGCGCACGCCGGAGCCGCGATGGCAATGGAGCTGAGGAAGGCAAGGAATCTCATGTAGCTGCCTAACGGATCGCGCTCAAGCTGCGGGCGACTCGCCCGACAGCGCATCCGTAGTTGAACGCTAATTCGTGCCCGCCAGGGCACAACACTCCGCTTCCCTTAAAGCGATCATCGCCCGCCAGCTTCAAGCGCTTGTTAGGCAGCACACCTGTCGTCACGTCACCCGGCATTGAACGTCTCGCGCGTGAAGGGAATTGCTGCCACTTGGTGTTCATCCTCGTAGACGACGTAACCCGGCTTCTCGGTCTCAAGGGCGGCGACAGGAGTGTCTTTATGGTCCAGAAGGGCGGCCAGCGCCCGCATTCTGGCGATGTGCTCGATGGCCGTCGGCTTGAACCACAAGATCGCCGCAGGCTCGTTTAGGGGCTTCGGCCGCTTGAGGTGCACCCGAAACCAGCGTTCTTGCTCTTCGAACCAAGTTGCCTCGTAGTCCGTGAGCTGACCTGCGTCGCGAAGCGCATAGAGGGCCGTGAAGAGTCCCTTTTCGCGTTTGGAATCTTCATCGCGGGAGTGGATGGCGAAGCGGAGGTACATGAACGCTGTCTGATGAGTGTGCTGCCTAACGGATCGCGCTTAAGCTGCGGGCGACGTACCCGCAGGCGCAAGGAGTTGGAGCAGCGGACAAACAGGCCAGCCAGCGAGGCAACGCAACTCTTCCATACTGGTGAGCGCCCGGCAGCTTCAAGCGCTTGTTAGGCAGCCAGGACAGAGAGACCTACCCCGGCGGGCGCGTTGGCTGAAACTGCGGAGGCTGGCTTGGCCAGGCGCATGGATCGTTGAATCGTAACTCGAGATAGGGAGGCGTATGGACGGGGGTGAAGGCGTTACGCCACGCGAACCAACCAAGAAAGCCTTCGAGTGATACGGGGTCGCGTCCGTCCTCTGAGAATTCGATTCTCGCCCAGCATGCCGGATTCGGACCTGCTTGTCGGCGCAACTGTAACCCGACTGCTACAGAACAGCTAGCAGGCAGGGTCGAGCGGAGTCGAGGGAGTTGGCGGTCTATTTGAGCCTGTACACTGTCGAGTATCTCGGCGAGACGCAGCCGGTAAAAGCCTGCATATCGGATCTGTACGCCTTCCGAAAGTTTGAATTGGCAGTCCAGCGCACGAACTAGCCCGGAATCAGCAAAGGTCCGCAAGGTCTCCCAGAGCCGGTCAAAAATGATGCCAGAACATTCCTCAGGTTCAGACACGCCACAGGACCGCAGCAGGGCGGCGTTGCCCTGCCAAAGCCGAAACTCGTTTCGGACCTGCATTCCGAAGGGGAAGTGCATCTCCGCGGTGGCGATGCCCTTGGGAGTTCGAAGAAACCGGTCGACATCGGTCGGCGCTAACCAACGCGTACGGAGGATACGGACGGCGTCATCCACAGTGTGTGGGATAGAGGAGTCCGCCTGCGCGTGGCTCGGAGTCGGTGCAACGAGGAGCGGGATCGCGACGGGGAGGAGACGTAAGAGAGAACGGTACATCATGGTGATATCCCTGGCTGCCTAACGGATCGCGCTTAAGCTGCGGGCGACTCGCCCGCAGAGCGCAGTGTAGATGAACGATAGTTCGTGCGCGCCAGCGCACAACACTCCGCTTCACTAAAGCGATCACCGCCCGCCAGCTTCCAGCGCTTGTTAGGGAGCGACAGCGCGGTGCCCTACTGTTGGTTCCGACGAAGGAAACGAGTGTTCGCCTCAATATCCATCAAGACGAGGAGCAACTCAGCTCCCGCCCAGTACGACACCGCAGTCAATACACCAACCACGACGATGAGTAGAGCTG
>QIAN01000534.1 GCA_003225005.1 Acidobacteriota bacterium
GAGGAGGCGGTCGGCGATTTCCTGGTGGCGCTTCACGCGGGCGCCCTGGAACACGAGCTCCTCGTCCCGGTCGAGGCCCAGCCAGGTGAGGCCGTCGAGGATCACCTGGGTGTGCTCGTCGGTCGAGCGAGCCTTGTCGGTGTCTTCGATGCGCAGCAGGAACTTGCCGCCCTCGTGACGGCCGTACAGCCAGTTGAAAAGCGCGGTGCGGGCGCCTCCGACGTGGAGGTAGCCCGTGGGGGAGGGGGCGAAGCGGACGCGGACGTTCATCGGGACTAGGGATTAGGGGCTCGGGGGTAGGGCTTGAAGGACCGAGCCCCTAGTCCCTAGCCCCGAACCCCTGGCTCTACCACGGAGAGGGGGGGATTCGAACCCCCGATAGGGGTATTAGCCCCTATAACGGTTTAGCAAACCGCCGCCTTCAGCCACTCGGCCACCTCTCCAACGTTGCGGCCGTTGAACTTAGCGACTAGGCGGGTACCGTGGAAGGTGGCGACTTTGCCGTTGCTTTGCCGTTGAAGCGCTTCGCGACCGCGTCGGCAAGGTCGGCCTCGTTGACGATGTTGTAGCGGTCGAACATGGCTCGCGTCTTCCATCCGCATAGCGCCATGATCGTTCCTTCATCCACGCCGGCAACGCGGAAGTCCCGTGCAGCCGTCCGGCGCAGGTCGTGGATTAACCGGCCTTCGCACCCCGCGCGCTTCGTAGCCCCCTGCCAGTGGTGCAGCAGGGTCGTATACCCGAGACGCTTCCCCTTCCGGGGACCCTGAAAGACGAACGGTCCTTCACGGGTCTCCCGCGCAGCGTCGAGCGCGGCCTTTAGGTCCGGGGCCAGCCCGAACGGGAATAGCCGCGCCTTCTTCCCCTTCGTCTGGCGCGCGCTCAATCGGACGCCCTGCCGCTCCCAGTCAACCCTGTCCCACGTTAGCTGGAGTGCCTCTTCCACACGCCACCCGGTGATCCGCAGGAACCGGATGACAGGCTGCGCGTAGGCAGGCAGCTGCAAGAGGACCGCTGCGAAATCGTCCTCCTCGAAGAATCCCTCGCGCACATTGTTCACCTTCGCGAGCTTGATCCTCGGCGCGGTGGCAAGAAGGCCCTTCTCGATGCCGAGGTTGAAGGCACGCCGGAGCGCCGACGCGCCGCACCACATGTCGCTGCGAAACGCCTTTCTGCTCTTGTACAACTCGCCCCGGCCGACATTCGCTAGGACGGGTGGCCTTCGATCTGCCGCCTGCGGTCCGCGTAATCGCCGCGATGGAGCGGCCATCGGGCACAACATCGAGATGTGCGGATGGTGAGACCCAACTACCTATCGATTGCCAATCGAGAGCACGACGCTAACAGGCTGCGTCCCTTATGGTTGTGCGCGCGGGTGTGCCGATGGTGTGCCGCTAGCAGAGCAGGGAAGGGAAGCGGGGCGTGTGGTTGAACGGGATCGAGCGCGGGGGCGCGGTAGCGGGGGAAAATGGACTGGAGCCAGAAGCGCGTTGACGCCCTCAGAAATCTGTGGCAAAATCTGGAAGGCGGCATTTGATCGGTCCTTGACCCCCCGCCGCCTTCTTTGGAGTGCACGCTTCGTCCACGCAGCCCTGGTGACCACATCTGACGCGGAGCTTCTCATGCCTAGGCCCTGGCTGTCTCTCATCCTCTTCGCCCCCCTGGCTTTCAGCATCAGCTGTGACACGCCCACACAAGTCGCCAACCCCACCAACCGCCTGGAAGCCGCAGTCGTCCGAAATGACATCCTTCACTTCGACAACGTCGCCACTAACGACTGCACCGGCGAGCAATTCGACGTTGTCGCGGACTTCCACTTCGTGACCGCGGTTACCTCCGATGGTGCGGGTGGCTTTCATTACGATTCTCACACCAACACGATTGACGCAAAGGCCACGAGCCTGCTCACGGGCATCCAGTACGTCGTTCCCGCAACCACTCAGAAGGACTTCAACGGAACCGTTGCTGGAGGCACCGTAATAACGCAAGAAATAACGTTCCTGATGATGAGCCAAGGGAGCGCGCCGAACGAAGTAGCAACCATCCTGGCTCACGTCACCGTCAATCCTGATGGCACCACCACCTCGTCGGTGGATCACTTCACAATTCGCTGTGGGCCGTGACGGGCAAGAGCACGGAAGGCGGTGAGACGGCGATCTACTATCAGGGTGATCGACCGCGCGTGATCGTGGTCTCGTACTACGGTGAGACTGGACGGACCGCGGTGCGCTACTACCTGGCCGCACCGGACCAATACATGGTGGAGCAGGAAGTGATCGATTACGCAGAGCCCATTAGCATCGGGCTCGACCTGTGATTGCGTCGCGTCGGCCATCGACTCTCTACATCTGCGGCGAGACTGTAAAGGACCCAGTCAGTCAAGATGAGCTCACGCAAATCCGATCCGATCTACGCGCGACCCTGGCGCAGCCGGGCCGAAGCCACTAAGAGAAGGGGGCTTCCCGGTCTTCGGAGGCCGCAGATATCGCTATCTGCACCAGTTTTCGGGTGTTGTTGGGTGTGCAAGCAAGTGGGCAGACATCGGTGCGCGGGGGCGGAAGCTAGTGCGGCCCCGGCCCCGCCAGCGAGAGACCCCGCGGTTTGCCCCGCGCGCCGGGCTACGGCGCCCGCGTCGCCGAGCCCTCCGCTGTTAGGAGCGCCCCAATCGCGCTTTGGGCCCGCTCGTCAAGTGCCGCATCGCAGGTGCGCTGCGGTCCTTGCAACCTGACCTTGGTGGGCGCGCTGCCGCCCAAGCGCTTCAGAGTGCCTGCTGGCAACGCATAGAGGAACGACTGCTCAACATCACCCGCGATGGGCGTCAGATCTGTCTTCTTCGACTCATAGCCCTTCACAACAAGTGCCTTGTCGGCGGTCACGGGGTGAAATGGTTCGCCACTCACCATCGTATCGCCGACCGCGAGCTTCAGCGTCACCTCCGCTACAATGCCCATCGGTTTAGCCGATGAGAAGGGCTTCTGGACCGACAGATAGTTCACCAGCACAAATTCAGTCCCTGCCTGCTTGATGTGCTCAATCCCGAACGCCATCCAGAAGTCGCAGTGATTCTGCTCGAGCTTGGCGAGCCCGACTGGCTTCGTGAGCCACACCTCCGAGCCTGCGAATTGATCGGTCACGTGGCGAATGTCTTGGGACGGGAGCTTCCCGATGAACAGTGAGAGCACCAGCATCAGCATGCCGATTCTCGGCGCCATGGGGTCTCGGTGTTGGCTGAGCTCCTATCATGCCCTCGGATGCTGCTGGAGGCTAGGGTGCTCTCGCGACACCGAGGGGCGGGAATGCGATTGCCGCCAACGTCCGCCCTATGGTTCGAATTCCACCCGCGCTCTCGTCACTGTGGCAGCAGCCGGGAGCCTGATGAGGGTAGCGCCCGTGAATTCCCGTTCCTCCCTCGGCCCAACTGAAAGGCCGTATGCGCGGTCATCGGCTACCTCGAACCCCTCGGCATCGAGGAACTTGATGATGGCAGCAAACCGCGCCGGAGAATCAGAGTTGTTCTTGAGCGGGAGGCGCCACGCAAAACGCCAGTAGGCATCGTTCTGTTCGGTGACTTTGTAATAGACGACGATACTCGCGTTAACAGCGTCCGAGTTGCCAGCGTTGGGATCGACCCTTTGCCTTCTGTACCAAGTTGGTGGCCCGAGGCCGTATCGTTTGTAGCATTCCGTGAGTTCTTGGTAGGATTTCTCCGTCTGGTAATCGTAGAACCGTAGACACTGGGTTTTCACCCAGTTCGAATCGTGGGGGGATTTCCAACTCTTCATGTTCTTGAGATTGCTCGGCTTGTTAGCGTCCAGGATGGTGTCGGCCTGCGTGCTGTCCTGGGCGCGCAGAATTGACGCTGACACGGCCAGCGTGCACGACAGGAACAGGACATCACGTCGCATAGGACTCTGTTGGATGGACTCCCAATCCTGCACCCGTTCTCGCGCTTCGACTAGGTCATTTTTGCGGCACCGAGGGCGGGAATGCGACAGGGCGCGTGCTTGTCTACGTCAATAGCTGATAGGCACCAGCCGGACCGGTGCCAGGGGGAAGGCGCCCTAGGCCCAGTTGGGGGCGGATGTCAGCAGCGAGGCTTCGTGAAGCTTTTGGCGTAGAGACTCC
>QIAN01000127.1 GCA_003225005.1 Acidobacteriota bacterium
AAACTCGCCGTCGGTGACCACCTGCAGCCCGAGGCTCTCCTGCCAGCGAATGGCTTCCGCAATGAATCGATCCGGCGCCCTGCCCTCCAGGATGTCCCTGGGACGCAGCAGGCTGCCGATGTGCTCGGCGCGAAACGGCGGACCGCTCACCCAAACTCCTCCATGTCGATCGGACAAAGAGATATCACGATCAATTTTGCGGCAAATCGCAGCAGTCCGTGCACCCTATTCCGGATAATTCTGCGCGGCCGCAGCCTATCCTACCGGCCGAGTTGCCTAAACAGTGATAAGCAAAGATGACAGCCCACGACAGCCGGAGTCTAATTAGGCTTCTTTCAGGAAGTTCACTATACGTTCGACGGCATAGCTGAGCGGAGGAGAGGGACTTGCAGCGGGTCCCCATATTCGACGCAGAGCACTTGATCTCCATCGCTAAGATCCTGGCCGAAACCGCGGAAGGGCTGACTGGCGCGGAAATCGAGCATCTCTTGCGACAATGCAAGATTCCCGATCCCACGCCCTCCATGACCAAGTGGAAGCGACTCTATAACGCCTTTGTAGAGCTGCAAAACCAGCGCCAATTCGGAAATCATGTTGTCGTCTTCGTCAATCGCACCATGAATCCGGTTCAGTACACTTCCGATCCCCAAGTGTTCGCGAGGAGAAGGGATCAGCTGAATACTGTTCTCTCTTTCTCTGGGCTCTATGTCGGAGATGATGGGAAGGTGCGCTGGTCGCAGAAGGCTACGAATTTGGACGAGGCACTAGAGAAGGCCGGTCGTCTACACGCATCTCTGACGAATCGTGGTGTTCATGCGGACGTGCTCCACTACTGTCGAGCTGAGCTGCTCCGGGAGAACTACTTTCACGCCGTCTTTGAAGCTACAAAGAGCATCGCGGCGAAAATCCGAACTCTCTCCGGGCTTACTTCCGACGGTGCCGAGCTCGCCCAGGGAGCCTTCGGCTTGCCTAAAGACGGCAGCCCTCCGCTTCTCGCGATCAACGATCTCAAGACCGATACGGACCGCGGAGAGCAAAGAGGCTTCACCAACCTTCTCATTGGATTCTTCGGGACAGTGAGAAATCCTCTCGCTCACAATCCTAAGATTGAATGGCCGATGGAGGAAGGCGATGCTTTGGACATTCTTACTATGGCGTCGCTGATCCATAGGAAGCTTGATCGAGCGAGAAGACCTTGACCAATCCAGGTTGCCGTCGAACCCACGCGTGCAGCGGCCGCGCCGATCCGCGTAGCTCTGCTTTGCTGGCGTCTTGGCGGCGCGCCGCTGACACGGAACGTTATTTGTCGATATTGGGCGGCCCGACATGATGAGGCCATGCCCGGATGGGCCTCTGATTAAAACTAGAGGAGACAAACATGGTCGAGAAGAAAGGCACCAAAGCCGGCAAGCCATCGAAGAGTCCCGAACTTCGCGAAAGGTCGCCCTCACTGCCAGTTGGCTGGGTGCCTACGTGGGAAGTACCAGTTGCGCTGAAAGGCGTTGAATGGGCGAAGAAGGGTGGTGAGAAGCTCGCTGAATGGATCAATTCCGAAGGGCCGTTGGCACTTCAGATTCTCGATAGCCGTGCTGGAGACACGAAGTACACGGTGGAGCTTAGCGCGACAAACTTGACCGTCCACAGCATGTATCTCGACTCATTTACGTTGGTTTTCCCCGCCGAGCTGAATCTTCCGATTTCATTGAAGCGCCTAACGTCGTTTGGGGCTGGTAGCCTCATAAACGAGCAATCTCAGCCAAAGTCCCCATTGATTCGCCCAGGGCAGAGTTTGGAATTCACAATCGAATTCCCTATACCTAGGCCTGATGATCTTAAGACCGCCGGTTGGTTTAAGCGGTTTAAGAGTGAGAAGCGCCCCGGAGAGGGAAGGGTCGGCTATTGGATACTCAACGAGGGGTCCGACAGAACAAGGGATGTCGCCTTCGGCATCCGCTTAAATTGATAGCTGGGGGAACACCTTCTCACGTTCGCTACGACACATAACCATGCCTTACACCGGACGCTCAAACTTTCCCCGATTTAGTTGACACCCTGAGCTAATAGCCCGGAGGCGCGACCACACCGCGAACTACGTCGCATCGCCGAGGAAATGGGTGTCGATATACTTTGACCATGCAAACGGACTACGTGCAGCGCTTCCTTTTCGAAGAGCTCGACATCCGGGGCCGCCTGCTGTGCCTGACCGGCGCCTGGCAGCGGATGCTGGATGGGAGGGACTACCCCGAGGATATCGCGTCCCTGCTCGGGCATACCACCGCACTGAATACCCTGCTTGGCGCCAACCAGAAGGGCGCGGGCCGGGTCACGCTGCAGGTGCAGGGCTCGGGGCCGGTCAGGCTGCTGGTCGCCGATTGCACGGCG
>QIAN01000536.1 GCA_003225005.1 Acidobacteriota bacterium
AACCAGTGATAAAGCTGGCTGCATCTGAAGCAAGAAGAATTGCGGCTCCCACTACCTCGTCCGCTTTTCCAAACCTTCCCATCGGTGTCCGCATCAGCAATTCCTGCCCTCGGGCGCTGCCCTCCAATAACTCCGAATTCAGTGCGGTTGGGAATACACCAGGCGCAATCGCATTGACGCACACTCCACGGCCAACCCATTCAATAGCCAAAGACCTCGTCAGCGATTGGACCGCCGCTTTACTGGCCGCGTAGGCTGCGACTTCATGCAGTGCTACAAATGCATTCAGCGACGTGATGTTTACGATTCGTCCATATCCTCTTTGCAGCATGTGTCGGCCGAAGATCTGGCAGGCGCGAAGCACGCCCATCAGGTTTGTATCCAGAATTCCGTGCCAGTCGCTCTCAGACGAGTCGATCGTCGGGCCCCGCTTTATGCGCCCGGCAGAATTAACCAAGATATCCACCTTGCCGAATGCGCCCAGGGCAGCAGAGAGCAGATGTTCCATTGACGCCCTATCGCTGACATCAACAGTTATGGACAGACTGCGACAGCCCACGGCTTCGATTTCGGCGGCAATTGCCTTTACCTGTTCATGCCGGCGACCAGTTGCGATGACGTCAGCACCTGCGTGTGCCAGTCCCAGGGCGATTGCCTGGCCTATGCCAGATGTGCCGCCAACTACAACTGCGGTCCTACCCTTCAGATCCAAACCACGGTAAGCCATTTCCTGCCCATGTCTTCAGGCGAAAGCTTCATTTGCGTGAATACTAGCCCGCCCGCGGATTGATCCAACCAATTATGACCCGCAACGCTAGCACTGCCCCGTTTCCATTGTCAAGCTCCTTTTGCTCTAACTTGTTGGTTAACCTTCGATTGACCAACAAGCAACAATCTTTATGGGGTTATTTGAGGTTTGGCTTACAACCGCGCGATTGACGAGGTCCCCAGTTTGCCCCTAAGATTTAGGACGATATGGTTCATCCAATAATGATTTGTGCTGGCGCGTAGATACAACCGACGGGGTGCATTTGTCCCCGCGGTCGCTGAATCCTGCCTTTCGAGAGTAAAAGTTATGAACCACGGTCTTGCAATTCGTGATTCAGCAAGCGTGGACTTCGTGTGGCTTGGCACGCTCGTTCATAGGTTAGACTCAGGCATAGTTCCTTTCCGCAAGGCGCACGAGTGCCAGATCCATGTAAGCGGCGGTGAATTCAATGTCGCCGCCAACCTCTCCGATTGCTCGGTCTGCGGACCGGCATTGTTACCGCAATGGTCAAGCATCCTAATTGGCGACTTGGTCGCCGAGCGGGTTCGGGCCATGGGCGTGACCCCGTGCTATAAGATGTTCCAGCACAATGGCGCCACCGGACCTAATATCGCTTCTGTCTCCAGTGACCGAACATACGGTGCGCGTGTCTTTTGTAACCGCGCGAATGAGGTAGCGGCGCAATTGAACTCAGGCGACACTGACTGGAACGCGATTTTCGGACCAGGCGTACGCTGGTTTCATAGCGGCGGGATTTTCGGGGCTCTTTCTGATACCACCCCAGAGTTGATCATTGAGGGCATGCAAGCTGCGAGAAACGCCGGGGCTGTTGTCTCCTTCGATCTAAACTTCCGGGAGAAGTTGTGGAATTTATCCGGCGGACAGAAGCGTGCCCGCCAGGTGATTGGACGCATCCTAGAAAAGCGTCGACGTTCTCGTCGGCCACGAACAGGATCTGCAAAAGGGGTTTGGAATTGCCGGCCCGGAGGCAGTTGCGACATCAAAACTCGACCCGCGCGCTTCCCGGCAATGATTGATAGAGTTCTGGAGCGGTATCCTCACATCAAGATCATTGCCACTACGTTGCGGGAAGCCCATTCCACGAACCGTCACGGCTGGGGCGCTGTGGCATGGATCAATGCTCAGACTTGCATGTCTCCACTTGTGTAAGCTTGAGGTATGCGACCGGATAGGTGTCGGCGATGGTTTTGCGTCCGGGTTTAGCTAAGGGATTCTTGCCGGGGAGTCACCGAAACAAGCGATGAAACTCGGATGGGCACAGGGTGCGCTTCTAACGACTTTTCTCGGCGACACAACCATGGCGACATTAGACCAAGTCCGAGCCTTTGCGCAGGGCGGGACGGCGCGCGTTCAGCGCTGTGCAAAAATCAAACAATCTCGTTCAAACCCGGAGGCTCGAAAATGAGCATCGTGTCCGCGCCAGCGTCTTTCATGACCGGGAAAGGCCACGCGGATTTCGATCTCCGTCCCGCCGACCTACGCGAAATTCTTTCGGAAGCACTGTCCACCATCTCGCCGGGCTCATCCGTCCTGGCAATTGTGGCGGATAAAACACGGGACGATAACACGGATATTTTGTTTCCTTTGGCGGCCCAGATCTTGGCAGATCTCAGGATTGCGAAATTTGATGCTCTCGTCGCCCAAGGCACCCATGCGCCAATGGGCGATCAGGACAAGCGGACAAAGATCGGAGCCCGTGGCACAACCCAGATGCCCGGGCTCGGTCACATCTTCGACCACGACTGGGCCGATCCAGAAAAACTCGTGACGATCGGCGTTTTGAATGCTGCGCGTGTCAAAGAGATTACTGCCGGTCTGTTTGACAGGTCGATAGAGTTGAAAGTCAACCGACTGCTGGCCCCTGGAGTCTACGACACGGTTCTGATCTTCGGAACAACTGCCCCGCATGAAGTTGCAGGTTTTTCTGGCGGGGCAAAATACTTCTTTCCCGGCGTGGCCGGTCCGGAACTGACCCACGCCACCCACTGGCTAGGTGCATTAGCAACCATCGAAAAGGTAATTGGCCGAGTCGAAACACCCACTCGTCACATGTTCGAAGCGGCAGCAGATTTCGTGCCATCCCGGGTCATCTCGCTTACCTCAGTCGTAACCCGCAATAGTGGCAAGCTCCGAACCCACGCGCTTTTTTGTGGGGACTTCCGTCAAACTGTCCGAAAAGCCGCCGAGGTAAGCCGCCACGTCCACATCAAATACACGGGGCGAAGGTACAAGCGAGTGGTTGCTCTGCTCGACAGGCACTATGACGATCTCTGGGTTGGCGGCAAAGCAAGCTACCGACTAGGCCCCGTGATCGAAGAGGACGGCGCATTGATCATCTTCGCCCCGCAACTTACTAAAATCTCC
>QIAN01000128.1 GCA_003225005.1 Acidobacteriota bacterium
GAAGCACGAATCGCGCACCTTGTGCACACACGGTCACGAGACCGCCCTCCACGGATGTCCGCTTCAAATCGGTGACAGCGGGGTGCGCCAAGGTCCGGTATCGCACAGTCGGTTCGGCCTTAGATTCGCCCACTCTCGGCTCGCCCGGAGCGGCTTCTCTCGGCCACTGGTCCACTCTTGGGACGTTGCCCTTGGTCCTGAACATAAGAGGAATGCCGACCTCAGCAGTCCCTTCCGCTACACAGCCAGGAGCCTGCGCCACCCCTACTCACCTCTGCTTAACCTGGGTGGTCGTCTCGCCGCCGACACGGTCCGTGACCCCAAGATCGCTCCGGTCCGGGAAGGCCGACCGATCAAGACCGCCCTTTCGCACCAGGCTCGCATACAATTCCGCATAGCGTCGCGCCTGCAGTTCCACGGAGTACTCTTCGACTGCGATGCGTCGAGCATTCCTGCCCATCTCCGCGCATCGCGCACCGTCATTCACCCGACTACCGGAATGCCGCAAGCCATTGCCTCCATAACCGTGAGGCCGTACGCCTCTTGCAGCGAACAACTCACAAATACGTCGGCGGCACTGTAAACCATGGATAAGAAGCGATCGTTATTATTAACCGATCCCATGTGCACCGACGGGATGCCCGCGTGCACCTCGGGCTTGTTCTGGCCCAGCGACAGCAGCAGCAGGTTGGGGATCCTTCCAGCGCACCGTGTAAGCGCCTCGATCAACAGCGAAAATCCCTTGCGCCTGTTCCCCACGTCTTCTGCAACGAAAAGCGCGACCCGAGAATCCCGGGGAATCTCGAGCAGCTCCCGCGCACGCTCGCGATTCCGCGGCCTAAACTCCTCAAGATCCAGACCGTGCGGAATAAGGCTGACCGGGAATCTGCCCAGAATTGGGCTCCGCTTCACCTCGCCGGCCAACCACCGGCTCGGCGTCACAAAGTGGAGCCTCGACGGGGCTACCTTCGCGAAGACCTGCTGCTTTCTCGCCCACACCACGTTTGACAGGTCTCTCGAATCCACGCTACCGAGCTGTGGACACCTACCGCACGGCACAACGTACCGACCGCACCCGAGGTCGTAGTGGCACCCGCCGGTCAGGGGGTTGAGGTCATGCAGCGTCCACACAATCGGCGTCGAACTCGGGACCCGCGTGAAAAACGAGGGGTAATCAACAAAACCCGAGATCCAATGCAGATTAATGACCTCGCACGCCGGTATCTGATCAAGCAGTGTCGATGCGTGCGCACTCCGATCGACGCTGAACAGCTCGTACCCGCGCGGCCGCGACTTCCGATATCGTCTGATCTGCCGATCAATCCACATCTGGCGCAAGCCCCGACGCACGACCGGCAGGGCGGCCGTCGGCCTCTCGAATGCCCGCACGCTCGGGTCGTCGCTGCTTCTTGACTCGACGATCATCAACGACTCCTGACCCGCACGCTGCAGGGCCTTGTGCAGGCGATATGCGGCGCGCGCCGCACCTCCCGCCAGGTCGTTCTTATTCAGGTGAACTACCGTCATATCGAGCAGCGCGCTCCGAGCCTCGACCCACGCAGCTCCCTGCCAATCGCACCGTATTGCTCGTCCAGCGCGGAACGATATTCGTCCGTTTTCTGTCCGATCACACGTCTCAGCTCGTCGGCGTTCTCCTCGAGTTCACAGAACTGTTCCATGAGCCGTTCAGCATCCAGTTGATTGATGTTCTGACAATATTCGGCCAGTCCCATCTCTCTCATGAGAGACACACATTTTTGATGAAAGGAGATAGAGATGACCGGCCTTTTGAGCATCAACGCCAACAACACATTATGAAATCGCGTCGCCACAACCGCATCAGTCGTCGCGATCTGTGATAGAAGCTGCTCCACGGAGCCGATCGGCTCGTCGATGACACGCTCCTCGTCGTAACTCCCAAGTCGCTCCCTCAAGAGGCTCTTGAACTCCCTCGTCACAGGCCTGTCGAAGATGTCGCCGATTAGCAGCCTCACGTCATAGCCGCGGCCAAAGAGCCATCCAACAAATCTAACAAGGTTCTCCAGGTAGGCCCGATACACCGCATCGCTCGGCGATTCCGCGCTCAGCCTTCCGGCGTACTGCATCAGCCCGAGGCCCACAACCGGTCTCCGTCTCTTTTGAAGATCGTCATGCGGCATCACATTCTCTGGAAGGCTGAACGCCAGGTCCGGATAGACTCGGTCGTGGCTCGTGCGGACTCCAATGCCGCGAACACACTGCATCGTGGCAAGATCACGGTACGATCGAAAGTCCGCCAACGAGAGGGCGGCCCGAATGAGCCATCTGCCGAGTGGGCCGTATATGGGACCCGCTCCGACGCTTACAAACAGCAACTTGCAGCGACAGGCCCTTGCAATCACTGACCACTTGAACACGCTATAAGGCCCCCAACTCACTAGGCCGTACGCATCCGTCAGGAGTCCTGTTCCGACCACGATGAGCGCGTCTAGGTCCTTGAGGGTACAGACGGCCTTGTACCACCTGAACACCTCGCTCGGGATCCCGATGATGATCTTCCGGAGAGTTCTCGATAGTGGATCGCCCTGGAGCCACTGCGGCTTCAGAAATACGCCGTTCATTTGAACGGCATCGACACCGTAGCTTGTTGCCGTCACCTCGGGGTTCGTGCAAATACAGGTAAGCTCGGCGCCAGGCACGCACCGTCGGATGTTGTACAGCATGGCCTGCAACGTGCTCTCATTGCCAAAATTAATCTGGCCGAAGTGACCGAAGAAGCCAATCCTCGGCTCCCTGTCCTTACGTTCCCTCACGTCGGTCGCATCTTTCGAGAATTGTCGCCGAGGCTCCACACACGGATCCAACACCGCTGGTCGTCCCCTTGCCTCGCTGCCTAGAACAAGTCCCGCAACCAGCGGTAATACCAATGACACACAACGTAGCAAAACATGGCATCCCAGTGAAACATGAAGAGTCTGCGCACACACGCCCACTGGAATGGGTGTTCGAAGAAGTCAATGCGAGAAAGAAACTCACGCGCGGTCATGAGGCGCACTCCATTGACGACCTCCTTGCGCCGTGTACTGGGCAGGGCCGCCAAGGCCTCGACGGTGCGTGGGTCGCGCAGTAAGTGCTGCACAAACTGATGCGACGATTCGGCCACGTTGTGCGGGCTGGAAGCGGAGCCGTAACTGCGATTGTATACGCGCCAACCGAAGACCGCGCCGCGTGCGAATCCCACGCGTCCAGTGATAGCGCACTGCAGAAACAACAGGTTGTCCATGTTTTGCCCGTGCGCAAAGTCTCGATAGCCGCCGAAGCGTCGTATGGTCTCGGTCCGCCCCAACATCGTAACGACGTTGCCAAAGAGCTTCGGGCCGGGCCCGCTCAGCCACCGGCAGACGAACTCCGGTCCGTCGAACACGTCACCCTGCGGCGTGGCGAACTCCGCGATCATCTTGCCGCGCTCGTCGATCGTGACGTTAGCGGGCACCACGACGCCGACATTCGAATGCCGGGTGGCCACCGTCACCATCTCCGATACAAAAGTCGGATTGATGACATCGTCGTCGCATAGAAGAATGAAGTATTCGCCGCGCGCTGCGAGCACGCATTGGGTGAAGTGCTCGTGCTGCGGCACGGTGGTGTCGTTGCGACGGAATCTCGCACGCGGGTCGTTGCCAACTAACGTCAGGGCGACCGCCGGCGTGTCGTCGCTCGAGCCATTATCCGACACCAGGATTTCCAGATTCGGGTAGTCCTGCGCCAGCGCGGCCGATAATGTCTCCCGCAGGTACTCAGTACGGTTGAGCGTCGTCACAGCCAATGTGACCTGCGGATACATGCGTGAAGGGGGCGCAGCGGACGTTTCGCTAGGTCCGCCTTGCTGCCAGGCTCCCTTGGCCTGTCTCGAGGCTCCGTCCGCCAGATGAACCGACGCACTGCCGACACCGCCGTTCACGAGCACTTCCGACTCCCGCGCTGACAATGTATCTTTGACTTCATGACCTTGCTCCGATCCGCCGCTGGTCTCCGGCCGCCGAGTGCTCGACGCTTCCGCTGTATCTAGGCGCCGTGGCGTCCTGGCCTGTGGACTCGTTGTTGTCTCGACGAGCAAGCGGACGCCGCCCGGCAGAAGCCCCGAGGGGCCGCCGTAGCGAACGGGCATCCTAAAAGAGGGTGTAAATGAACGGCGCCACTGCGGTTCCAGAAAGGGACACGAGAAGGCCGAGCATCAACAACACCACGACAATCGGCACCAGCCAGTACTTGCGCTGGTGGCGCATCAGGGCCCACAACTCCGCGAGGAACGAGGTCTCGCGGCTGCTCCGGGCGATGTGTTCGAAGTCGTTTCCCATCTTCATGATAGTCCTCACATTCCTTCTAGAACTGCCGTAGATACTGCGCCTTGTCGGTCGCGCCCGGCTTCGCGCGCCAGTACGTCTCCGTGTGGGGCTGCCGCTTAAGCCGAAGCTCGTCCCGGCCGACGGTCCGAAAGATCC
>QIAN01000537.1 GCA_003225005.1 Acidobacteriota bacterium
AGAACCCCGCCGACTGCCCGCTCTCGTCAATCGGGTGACTATCGTTTGATCGCCCAGCAGATACGCCAGTCGCGCCGCCTGCCGCCGAAATCGAATACCGGGCGAAGTCGGCCCAGGGGAAGGTGCGGCATCCATTCTTCAAGGGTGTTCGGGAGGACCTATAAGCCGGCGGCGCGAGGCACGCACACGATTTAGCGGTGATGGTGACCGGTCGGCTTACAAGAAAATGGCCCCGGTCAAGGGGCCATTTTCCATTAGTCATCCCAGTGACGGTGACGCTTAATGATTACCGTTCGATCGCCATCGTGATTGTACCAGCCGCGATGCAGCCCGCGATCGTGTCCGTAAAACTCAGCACGAGGGCCGCGATAGTCGTCGCGATCGCGATAATAATCTCGGTCGTCACCGATGCGGAAGCCAAAACCCTCGGCGCTCGCGACTGTCGGCGCTGCAACCGCGATGGTCGCTAACGCGGCGAGAACACAAGAAATCTTCTTCATGCTTCCTTCTCCTTTCGTCGTTTGCCCGTGGAGAAACGGGTGGGGCATCACCACGTTGCAGAAACTGCTTCGGAACTTTTTTGAATGGATATTCAGGTAGATTGCGATTGCGTCATGCGTGAAACAATCCTGCGCGGCGACGAATTATAGCGTCGTGTCGGTCCTGTTATTGCCCGGCTGGCGCAAAAAGTGGCCCCAGCTTGTTCCCCAAAGCTGGGGCCGGTTGTTGTGAGGAAACACTCATGAAACTCACCCACAAATTTGCGGAGCTGATGCCAGAAAAGCGTCCGCAAGACCCGAACCTAGATGGCACTGGCCTGCGCTTCGAGACCATGGAGCACGGCGGGGAATATCCCGACACCATGCCCCAAGCCATCAAGCTGATCGATGCTGAGGGCCGTTCCTGCATCTATGTCCCGATCACGCAAGACGGAAAGGTGGTCGACAGCCAAGATTATTCGTTCGACCCGGAAGGATGGTGAGCTGCCTGATCCACGATCATCAGCTCGCGAATTGCGAAGCCGCCTTTGGGCGGCTCCCCACTAACTCACGTCAGCGATAGCCGAACAATGGGCGATTTGAAGGCTTGGGATCCGGATTGATCCATTTCGCCTCACGGCCGCGCCCGGCGGCGTCCCACACTGCGAGCGTTTTCTCCGCCTGGCTCCGAGGCATTGTCCGACCGGGAAAAACCTCGACTTCCGGATCGTAAACGGCCGCACCGACGATGATCATCGTGGCGCCCAGAGCGAGACCCGCAGTCACGAGCGTTTCTGGCAGTGTCATGATGTCTCCAACCTTCATCGATGCTCGGCTCGACGCTTAAAATGCGCGCGAAACAAATGTCTCAAGAACCCTTGTTGTGCCGGGTTATCGGCACTCATCACCGCACAGCTGGGGCAAACCTGGACCATCACGGTTCTAGTCAGCCTAAATCTGACGACAACGATCTCCAGCGGATTAAGACAGTGCGGACAGTTGTCCTCTCGGGTTTCGTTGACGCCCACCACCAGCCCCCCCGCTTGCTGCACCGCGTCCCCAACCCGCTTCAGAACGTTAGGTTCCTAATTTTCCCGAGCCCGCCCCTATTTTTTTGTCCCCCGATCTTGCGATGTCGAGCGTAGCCCGCGTTAGCGGCGCGACGGAAATGGGACGCATACACTCGACGAGGCTCTGGAACCTTAATCGGTCGCCTGGCTTTGATGAGGTTTCGGAGGCGTCCATGAGCGACGACCCGGACTTCCAGAGAGCTAGTTCCGCGCTGCGCGTGCTGCGCCAAGCTCGTTTGTCGCGCAACAAAGCCGCGGCGATAATGGTTGGGGATCTGGTGTATCAGATAGCCAACACAGGGTTGCGGTCCCCCGAACAAGAGGAAGCCCGCGAAGCTGCATGGGTCGCAATTTCCGTCTTGGCGCATGCTCTCAAAGAAGAGGGATTTGCTTGCTCCACTCTCTGGAAAGCAGCGGTCGGCGCGACTGAGAGCTGGATAGAGTTGCTGGATTAGGTTCGCGGTGCTTATGGGAGAGCGCGAAGAGAAGGGCGGAAAGGCTGATGCGCTTCATCTGGTCCTCAGCGGCATGTTGACCGTGCGGACTTCGGCGCCGCCGCTGTTGGCCGCGCCCGCCTGTCTGCTACTGTCTGCCGTGGCTTGTGCTTTCAGGTTCATCGAACTGATGATCTGGTTGGCGGCATCACGTTCGTGCCCTGAATTTCAGTCTGATTACGGAGAGGCCGCACCTCTCTCTTCTGCCCGGTGCGATTCGGGAACCGAATAGTACCTGCCGCGACTTGCTGCTCATGGCCGGCAATTACAGCGGCCCTTGCGAGGTCACGCAATGCCACTAGGATTAGACACCCGGAACGGCCGCAAGGGCGCACAGGTCGGCGAAATGTGTAACCTCTATTCAATTACCACGAACCAGGCCGCCATCATCGCGCTCTTTAGGGTGATGAATCGGTACGTCGGCAACCTGGCGCCGATGCCCGGGGTCTTTCCGGACTATCCGGCGCCTGTGGTGCGCAACACAGACCACGGGAGCGAACTCACCACCATGCGCTGGGGAATGCCGCCCCCGCCGCGCAACGGCGGCCCGCCCGTAACCAATATCCGCAACACCACCTCGCCTCACTGGCGCGGCTGGCTGAAGCCGGAAAGCCGCTGCCTGGTCCCGACAAACAGCTTCGCCGAGTATGAGCCGGAGCCGAACCCCGAGACGAAAAAGAAGGACGTTGTCTGGTTCGCACTCAATGAGGACCGACCGCTGTTCGCCTTCGCCGGAATTTGGACCGAGTTCAAAGGTGATCGCGGTACCAAGTCGAAACCGATCCCCGGCCCGCATAACGTTTACGGCTTCCTGACGACAGCACCGAACGCGATCGTTGAGCCAATACATCCAAGGGCGATGCCGGTGATCCTGACAACTCCAGAGGAATGCGACGTCTGGATGCGTGCGGCATGGGATGAGGCCAAGGCATTGCAGCGACCGCTGTCTGATGAAGCGCTTAAGATCGTTGCGCGCGGTGCTGACAAGGAAGATCGGTAGCGACGGCATGACGAGGACAAAATTGAGCAGGTGCCCCGTGTATCAAATGGCAACGCCGCCTAACGGAGTATAATCGCTAGACGGCGTTGGATTAGACGCCGAGCCCTCAAATCCCCGACCGGTACTATTTCCGCATAGGCTAGGCCACGGTTCAATAGGAACTGATCTCCGTAGAACTACGGGTTTCATCTGCCGACACTTCAACGTCCGCGATAAGCGGTAGGACCGTGCCCGGTCGCAGCCCGGAACCAAATTCCCCGAAATGAGGTTTTCTCCCCGGAAACTTGGTTTGAAATCG
>QIAN01000538.1 GCA_003225005.1 Acidobacteriota bacterium
AAAGTGCGTCCTACAATCGTCATCAATTTTACGGCAATTCCAACTTCGATGTCCGGCAACGCTTGACCTTCAGCGGCGGTTGGGAACTGCCATTCGCCCGGCTCTGGTCGAGTGGGCCCAAGCGGTTGACAACGAGTTGGAGTCTGTATCCCATTCTTTTCGCTCAGTCCGGCATTCCCCTCGATGTTAGGGCTGGTCTGTCCCACCGATCGAGCACCCCCGGTCCCTCTGGTGCCGGCGATCAAGGAGTAGTGAGAGCCGATCAGGTCACTAGTTCGATACATACATTTGATCCGCATCAGGTACAGACTTTCAACGGAACCCCTGGAAACTACTGGTTCGATCCCAACGACTTCACCGTGCCGGATTGCTTTTTCAGTCCATATATACCTGGGTCTACGCCGCCAAATCCACTACCACCGAATACCGCGCCGCCTTGCCCACAAGCGACTTATGGAACATTTGGCAGAAACTCCTTCTTTGGGCCGAGGCGAGTCAACATGGACTTGGCACTGGAAAAGACGACCAATCTCGTAGGTGAGCGAACAAAACTCATCTTTCGCGTAGAGGCCTTCAATCTCTTCAATCACACCGAATTCCGACCGCCGGCTTCCAGCTCTTTTAGCTCTGGAACGCTCGGCCAGATCACGGGAACGTACGATCCCAGAATCCTTCAGTTGGCGCTGAAGCTGACGTTCTAGCTTCGACCCTGATACGCGGGCGGAGTGCTCACGCCTTTCCGCCCGCGCTTTTCTACGTTCGCGTCATACCCGTGTTGAAACGAAGGGAAAAACCCATGAGTGAGTCCGACGCCGACAAGACATTCCGGACAAAATCTCTCGTCGACCGAAGAGACTTTGTGAACGGCGTGGCCATGACGATTGGCGCTTCGTTATTCCCGTTCCGAGAATTGTTAGGGCAAGAGTCTAGCCCTGATTCATCGGCGCAGGAATACTTCCTCTCCAAAGGCATCACGCCGCAGGACCCGCGGTACTATCCGCCCGCGTTGACCGGCATGCGCGGCAGTCACCCCGGCTCGTTTGAGGCAGCTCACGGTTTGCGGGATGGCAAGGCTTCCCACGACGTGATCGACACAGAAGAGGACTACGACATGGTTGTTGTCGGTGGAGGCATCAGCGGGCTCGCCTCGGCGCATTTCTATCGAAGTTCCGTCGGGCCACAGGCCAAGATTCTAATCCTCGACAATCACGATGACTTTGGAGGCCATGCCAAGCGCAATGAGTTTCAAGCAGGGAACCGGCTGCTACTCGGCTATGGAGGCACGCAATCCATCGAAGCGCCCGGCCACTACAGCAAGGAATCGATTGGCCTGCTGAAGGAGTTGGGCATCGACACTCAGCGATTCTACAAATACTACGACCAGAAACTCTTCCCCTCGATGCACCTGAAGTCTGCAACTTTTTTTGATCGGGAAACCTTCGGTCAGGACCTGCTGTGGCCGAATGTGATTGTTGGTTACGACGAAACCTATTCCGGTGGCAAAACTTTGACTCCGGAAGCGCTTGCGCAGATGCCGATCACGGAAGTCGCGCGCAAGGATATTTTGCGCCTACAGACGGAGTCGATCGATTACTTTCCGAATCTGGATCCCAGCCAAACGCGCGCAAAGCTGACGAAGACGAGCTACAAAGATTTCCTTTTGCAGTTCGCGAAAGTCCATCCAGATGTTGTCAAGGTTTTTCAATCATCTACTCATGACCTTTATTGCGTGGGCATCGATGCGGTCTCGGCACAGGCATGTCGAGGTATGGGGTACCCGGGGTTCAAGGGAGTGAAGGCCACTCCGCGCCGAAGGTCTGAGAGTCAAGATGGGGAAGAACCGTACATCTTCCACTTTCCGGATGGCAACGCGTCAATCGCCCGATTGCTGGTGCGCTCTCTGATTCCAGATTCTGCCCCTGGCCACACGATGGAGGATATCGTCACGGCAAAAATGAATTACGCGCGTTTAGACGATCCGCGGAATCCTGTGCGCATCCGGCTAAACAGCACTGCTGTAGCCGCAAAACATATCGGAGATCCATCGACCGCGAAGGAAGTAGAGATTACCTATGTCACCGCGGGGAAGGCACGCAAGGTGCGGGCTTCGCATATCGTCTTGGCTTGCTACAACTGCGTCGTCCCCTATTTGTGCCCGGAGATGCCAGAAGCACAAAAGGAAGCCCTCGCCTACGCTGTGAAACAACCGCTCGTCTACACGAATGTTCAAATTCGCAATTGGACGGCTTTTCAAAAGCTTGGCGTAAGTTACATTTATGCGCCGGGTGGCTACTTCTGCTCGACGACTTTGGATTTCCCGGTTTCGATCGGAGAGTACAAATTTCCAAGTTCGCCCGAGGAGCCTTGTATCCTGCACCTGGTCCGCACTCCCTGCAGCCCCGGCCTCCCTTGCAAGGATCAGTTCAAGGCCGGGCGGTATGAACTTCTCACGACGCCGTTTGAAACATTCGAACGGAAAATTCGTGACCAACTAGGCCGCATGCTTGCCGCTGGGGGATTTGATCCTGCGCGAGACATCCAAGCCATCACTGTAAACCGCTGGCCGCACGGCTACGCTTACGAATACAACTCGCTTTTCGAGCCTCAAGACCGACCCGCCTCAGAACGTCCCTGCGTCCTGGGCCGCAAACCATTCGGCAGGATGACCATCGCCAATTCGGATTCCGACGGTCACGCCTACACTAATACGGCCATTGACCAGGCCTATCGTGCCGTACAAGAAGTTGTTTCCATCAAAGAGGGGGTTGCCAAGAGCGCCTGAGGGGGATCATCCATGAGCTGGAAACTACATGAACGTGACCTCGGCATGGGCTCGAATATTACCCGCCGAGACTTTCTGAACGGCGTTGGGATCACTGTGGGCTCCTCCTTGCTTAGATCCAACCCGTTCCTGCTCAGCGTGTTTGGCGTGCCCGACTCAGTCTTCGCGCCCGAAAAAGACCCCAACTACTATCCACCATCCAAGACGGGTTTGCGCGGCAGCCATCCGGGATCGTTCGAAGTTGCTCACTCACTGCGCGATGGCAAACAGTGGCCCGAAGCCCAGGGGGAAAACGAGACTTTCGACCTCGTCGTGGTGGGCGGCGGCATGAGCGGCCTTTCTGCCGCGTACTTCTTTCGCAAGTCTTTCGGGTCCAAGGCCAGGATTCTCATCCTTGATAATCATGATGATTTTGGCGGCCACGCCAAGCGGAATGAGTTTCGCGCCGGTGACCGTCTCCTGATAGGATATGGAGGCACTCAATCGATCGAGGGTCCCGCGCACTATAGCCCGGAAGCCATTGGCCTCCTTAAAGATATAGGCATCGACGTACAGCGGTTCTACAAATACTTCGACCAGAATATGTACAAGTCGATGAATTTGAGTCGTGCAACGTTCTTCGACAAGGAGACGTTTGGTGCGGATCGGCTCGTGCCCGGCGCCGGCCTTCACTCGAGTCCGGAAGCCATCTTGCAAATCCCGATCGATGAAGCCGCGCGCAAGGACTTGGCCCGCCTGGAAAACGATGCCATCGAGTATTTGGCGAGTCTGTCCGCCGAAGAGAAGCGCGTCAAGCTGATCAAGACCAGTTATAAAGACTTTCTTCTTCAATCTGCAAAAGTTCACCTGGACGTTATTAAGGTCTTTCAGACTGCGCCGCACGGGCTCTACGGCGTTGGGATTGACGCCGTTTCCGCGGACAACTGCAGAGGTATGGGCTACGCGGGTTTCAAGGGCATGCCCGCTCCGCCTCGAGAACGTGGGGAACGCGAGCCGTACATCTTCCACTTTCCCGACGGTAACGCCTCGATCGCGCGGCTCCTGGTTCGCGCGCTCGTACCAGGCTCCGCTCCGGGAAGCACGATGGAGGATATCGTCACGGCGAAAATGAATTACGCAAAGCTCGACGATCCCGCTTCTCCCGTTCGTATCCGGTTGAATAGCACAGCAATTCGTGCCCGCCATGTCGGCGATCTAGCGACAGCGAACGAGGTGGAGGTCACTTACGTACGCGGCGGGAAGGCCTACAAGGTCCGAGCCGCGCAATGCGTCCTTGCTTGCTACAACATGGTGATTCCGTACCTATGCCCCGAAATGTCCGACAAACAAAAAGAAGCGCTTGCCTATGCGGTGAAGATTCCCCTTGTCTATACCAACGTCCAGATTCGCAATTGGAAGCCCTTTCAAAAACTGGGGCTGAACAACATCTATTGCCCCGGCGGGTATTTCTCCTCCTTTTCTCTCGATTTTCCTGTTTCCATCGGTGACTACAAGTTTCCCAGCTCGCCGGCGGAATCCTGCCTCCTCCATCTAGTTCGAACGCCCTGCCGTCCCGGTTTGGATTGCAAGGACCAATACCGAGCCGGACGTGCCGACCTCCTGGCCACTACGTTTGAGACTTTTGAACGTAATATTCGCGATCAGCTCGCGCGCATGCTTGCGACCAACGATTTCGATCCTGCGCGGGACATTCAAGCGATCACCGTGAACCGCTGGCCGCATGGGTACGCCTACGAATACAACCCTCTGTTTGAACCGCTTGACCGACCAGATTCTGAACGTCCCTGTGTGATCGGGCGAAACTCGTTTGGCCGAATCAAGATCGCCAATTCGGATGCGGACGGCCACGCATACACCAACATTGCCATCGACCAGGCCTACCGAGCTGTGAGCGAGATTTCCGCCAAGGGGAACCTGTGAACCGTACGAGTTGAACAAAACCAAACGCTTGTCCGGGCCTGACGTTGTCCCAAGGGAAGGCGGAAGACAGTGGATGTGAACCGGGGGCCGAAACCTATGCCCAGAGCAGTGGTGGCGTTGGTAGTGATAGTGTGTTCTTGTACGCCAGCAGCTTTCTGCCAAGCAGTGCCGACGTTTGTGGGTGTCCGCACGTTTCTGGGGGCGCCCTACGTTCCGAATCTGGAAGACGTGCATGCGGATTTCGCCGTTCTCGGCGTTCCCTTTGACGAAGGAACCTGGGGCTGGCCGGGTGAGCGATACGGACCCCGCGGTATGCGCGAGAGTTCTCAAGAATACAATCACGATCTCACCGAAGGCTTCTACTACATCGACGGGGACCGCACGGTTCTCAAAGGCAAACACTGGGTTGACGTCGGCGATGTGCGCGTCATGCCTACCGTTCCATCGCAGACGGACGATAAGATCACCGAAATGGTGCGGAAGATTCGTTCCAAGGGAGCCTTCCCCATTGTATTGGGAGGAGATCACAGCATCACCTTCCCGATACTACGCGCCCTCGACATTCCGGTTACCGTCATCCACTTTGACGCCCACCTCGATACATGGAACGGAGCGCCCGGAAATCTCGATCACGCGTCTTGGGTAAACCGGGCCGTAGAGCTTCCGAATGTGAAGAAGGTGATTCAACTTGGGCAACGGGGGCTAGCCAACGATGAGGAAGCGATGGGAAATGCTCGCAAGGATCACACGACGGTCATCACGGGAGAGCAGATTCATCGCAAAGGAGTGGAATGGATCCTGTCGCAGATTCCGGACAGCGGAAACATTTACATTACCCTTGATGTGGATGTGATGGATCCCACGCTCGCACCAGGCACAGGAACCCTAGAACCGGACGGTCTCAACTTCTCCGAGATAGACGGGCTGCTGAAGGGCGTGGCATCGAAAGGACGTTTGGTGGGGATGGATATTGTGGAAGTAAATCCGATGCGCGATGGCAGCACACGTACCGAGCAGACCGCGATCCGGCTGCTGATTGACACGCTGGGCGCCGCGTTCCACTAGGGCGCCACGCAGAACACCCGCCAGAGCAGACTGAGCGCGTGCCTGAAGTGTGTTGTCGCAGTTCTAAAAGGGGAATCAATGGGCAATAGATTGCTCGGTTTGTTTCTTTTCTTGGGGTCCGCAATTGTTGGTGCTTCGGCGCAGACTGCTCGACAGCATGCCGATCGCATCTTCGTGAATGGCAAAATATGGACCGCAGACGACGCCAGGCCGCAAGCACACGCGCTAGCCATAAGTGGCGACAAGATCCTGGCCGTCGGTTCGAATGAGGAAATACGTGCGCTTGCCGCATCGGACACAGCAGTCATGGATTTGCAGGGTCGCCTTGTTGTTCCTGGGTTTCAGGATTCTCACCTCCATTTTCCGGGGCAGTCCGTTAAAGAAGTGGACTTGCACGGGACAGAGACCCTCAAGGACTTTCAGCAGCGCCTCGCTGATTTCGCGAAAGTTCATCCCGAGCTTCCCTGGATAACGGGGCATGGCTGGGGTTACTCGGCCTTTCCAAATGAAACCGTTGACAAGAAATATATCGATGAAGTGATTTCCGATCGTCCCGTATACGTGAGTGAACGTGACGGGCACATGGGACTTGCCAACTCCAAGGCCCTCGAAATCGCCGGAATTACCCGCGCCACATCAGACCCGCCGAACGGACATCTTATGAAGAACGCGAACGGCGAACCTACTGGTGAATTCAAGGAAGCTGCGCAAAGACTTATTGGCAGCCATATTCCGCCTGAATCAGCCGATGACCGCTATCAAGCCTTGATTCAACACATGAATGAAGCAGCAGAAGCCGGTCTGACATCCGTGCAAGATGCAGTTACAAGCCTTCGCACTTTTGGACTCTATGAGCGTGCTTCCAGTGAGGGAGCCTTGAAGCTGCGATTTCGTTTTGCTCCTCTCATTTTGCCCAAAGATGGAGGCGCTCCCAGAAATCACAAACTCCAAACGGCGCTGACCGAGGCGGACTTGGCCAAATACAGAGAACTCCGAGAGACGTTCAAGGGACCAATGTTGAAGTTCGGAGCCATCAAAGGAGTACTTGACGGAACGGTGGACGCAAGGACGGCGGCGATGTTTGAGCCGTACGTGGGCGGCGGCACGGGAATCCCGTTCTGGGATCAGGACGACTTGAACAAGACCGTAGCTCTCTATGACAAAGAACGATTTCAGGTCTTATTGCACGCGATCGGAGACAAGGCCATCAACATGGCATTGAACGCGTTTGAGTATGCGGCGAAGGCGAACGGGACGACGGGGAGGAGGCACCGCGTGGAGCACGCGGAAGTCCCTTTGCTTTCCGACCTGCCGCGCTTCAAACAGCTCGGTGTCATTGCGTCGACCCAGGCCATGTTCGCAAGTCCGGACGCCACGGTATTGAAGAATTTTGCGGTACTGCTTGGTCCTGCACGAGCTTCACGTGCGGATTCCTTCAAAATTTTTGACGACGCAGGGGTAGTACAAGCGTTCGGAAGTGACTGGGGGGTCTTCTCGTTTGCTCCGTTGCCAGCGATCTATTGCGCAGTGACCCGCATGACCCCGGAGAGCACGCCCGCGGGTGGCTGGTACCCAGCGGGACGCATTTCAGTGGAAGCGGCTCTACGACACTTCACGCGAGACGGAGCGTACGCTAGTTTTGACGAGGACATACGAGGCACAATTACGCCGGGAAAGTTGGCGGACTTCGCTGTCCTCTCGAAGGACATTCTTACTATGGACCACGCAGATATTCTCAAAACAAGAGTACTTCTGACCGTGATGGGTGGAAAGGACACCTATCGAGACAAGGACCTGTAGAGCGAAGACCATTTGAGTTTTGAAGAGAGAAATTATCACTAGTCTAAGTCTAGGAGAAGGGGACAGCGGAGGAACGCGTTGCATCTGCATCGCCCGACTGAGTACAATCTAATATAATAGAGCGGGCGTTGTACAATGATAGTACGGGAGCTTCCTAAGCTTCCTCTAGCAAACCCTATCACGCTGAACTGGCGGCAGTTTACTAAAACAAGATACCTCGTAATTGGAAAAGATGTAAAACGGAAAGCGCTCCAGTCTTCTTGGTTGAGTTTCATGCTTGAGAAAGCCTTTCGTGAGCTAGCGCGGTTCACTTCAGCTATGCCGACTTGAACACACCGCTCCCGTGCACTCTCGGCTGCCACCTCGCGCTTCCGTCAACCCTAAGACTTCCCTGGACTCATCCGCACGATGCCCAACTGGATTACTTAGGCTTGCCGGTACGCGCGAAGCTATCCTGGGGTTATAATCGCGCAACTTATGCCTCTCTATCCAGGCACACATCTTGGCCCCTATGAAATTACCGGGCCGCTAGGTTCCGGCGGCATGGGGGAAGTGTATCGAGCGAGAGACACGCGACTGGAGCGCACAGTAGCGATCAAGATTTTGCCGCGAGAGCTTTCGAATGATCCCATCCGCAAGCAGCGCTTCGAGCGCGAAGCCAAGACCATTTCCAGTTTGAATCATCCGCACATTTGCGTGCTGCATGACGTAGGTCATCAGGACGGGATGGATTATCTGGTCATGGAATGCGTTGAAGGGGAAACGCTGGCGAGGCGGCTCGAAAAAGGACCACTACCGCTCGAACAAGTGCTCAAGTTCGGCGCACAAATCGCGGATGCCCTCGACAGAGCCCACCGTTCGGGTATCGTCCACCGCGACCTCAAACCCGGCAACATCATGCTCACGCCTGGGGGAGCAAAGCTCCTCGACTTCGGCCTTGCCAAGGCTGCGACGGCGCTGGCGAGCACCGCGACGTTGACGGCTGTGCGGACAGCTCCGGTCACTGAGGAAGGGACAATTGTTGGGACGTTTCAATACATGTCGCCGGAGCAGATTGAAGGAAAAGACCTGGATGGACGAAGCGATATTTTTTCGCTAGGCGCCGTGCTGTACGAGATGGTGACGGGAAAGCTAGCGTTTGAAGGGAAGAGTCAGTTAAGCGTGGCGTCAGCGATCTTGGAAAACGAGCCAGAGCCGATCAGTGCGGCGAAACCTATGACTCCACCGGCGCTAGACCACGCGGTTAAGAATTGCCTGGCAAAACTCCCCGATGAACGGTGGCAAACCGCTAGTGACCTTGCCCTGGAGCTGAAGTGGATCGCCGCAGGCGGCTCGCAAGCGGGAGAGGCGGTGGGCGTCCCGAGCGGCCGCGGACGGTGGGAGCGCGCGAGTTGGCTCCTGACGTCCGCATTTTTTCTGGTAGCGGTGGCTGCCGGCGCGGCCTGGTGGCAGGCAAGCAACCGGCGTCAGCCCTCGATGTACTTCCACGCCTCCGTGCCATTCGCCGCGAACGACGTGGCTTTGTCACCCGATGGACGGATGCTGGCGATGATTGCCTATTCCGGCCAGGCCAACTACTACGTGCTCTGGACTCATGAAATCGGTGGCCATAAGACCAATTCGATCGATGGGACACAAGGAGCGACCTACCCATTCTGGTCGCCCGATGGAAAATTCATCGCGTTCTTCGCGGACGGCAAACTCAAGAAAGTGGATGTGTCGGGTGGACAACCGCAGGTGTTGTGCGATGCGCCGAATGGGCGCGGCGGCACGTGGAACCGCGACGGAGTGATCGTGTTCACGCCCGACGGATTCGGAGGCTTGTTCCGGGTGTCGTCATCAGGAGGCTCTCCCATGGAGATGACCAAGCCGGACTCGTCGCGCTTTGAAACCAGCCATCGCTGGCCGCTGTTCTTGCCGGACGGGAAACATTTTCTTTACCTGGCAGCGAACTTCAGCGGGCAGACGGAGAATAACGCCATCTTCCTGGGTTCGCTGGATTCACGGGAAAGAAGCTTGGTGGTTAATACGAGTGCGAACGCCGCCTATGCGGAGCCGGGCTACCTCGTATACATGCGGGACAAAGCTCTGGTGGCGCAACCGTTCGACCGGCGGCGTTACGTTCTTAGTGGCGAGCCGCACGCCCTAAGCGACGAGGTGCTGTATGCCTCTCTTGTGGGCAGGGCCGTTTTCAGTGCATCCAATGGAGAAGTTTTGGTCACCCAAACAGGAAAAGGCGCATCCCTTTCCCAGTTGATTTGGTTTGACCGTAGCGGAAAGGCCGCGGGCACGGTCGGGGTGCCTGGTATGTACAGCAACGTCCGTCTCTCGTCCGACGGACACAGGGTCGTCGGTGACCAAACCGACCCAGAGGGACGGCACACCGATATTTGGATCCGCGAGGTGGCACCGGGGTTACCACCAACGAGGCTGACGTTCGATCCCTCATTGCATTGGACACCGATTTGGAGTCCGGATGGCCGGCAGATCATGTACAGCGCGAACCGCAAGCTAGGCATGCAGCTGTATGTGAAAAATGCCGATGGTTCCGGCTCGGAGAAAGAGGTGACCGATCTTGGCCTCGGATTGATGGTCAACGCCTGGGACTGGTCGCGGGATGGCAAGTACGCATTGTTCAGGAAGAGAAACGAGCTGTGGTACTTCTCCTGGCCGGAGAGCGCAGCCAAGCCGCTGATCCAGGCAAATTGGACGGTGCAAAACGCTCACTTCTCCCCGGATGGCCGATGGATGGTCTACGCTTCGAATGAGACGGGGAACATGGAGATTTACGTGTCTACTTTTCCGAGCGGCGACGGCAAGTGGCAAGTGTCAAGCGCAGGAGGGCAGGAGCCCAGGTGGCGGCAGGACGGTAAGGAACTGTTCTACGTGTCGGCAGAAGGAAAGATGATGGCGGTGGCGGTGACGGTGACGCCGGGCTCCGCGTTCAAAGCTGGCTCTCCGCTCGCACTGTTTCAGACCACCCACCGGCGGCAACCGATTTCCGCCCAGGACCGGTTTTCCTACGATGTGAGTGGCGACGGGCAGAGATTTCTGATCAACACAAAGCTGGACGAAGCCAATGTCGCGCCGCTTTCCATCCACTTGAACTGGGCTTCGGAAATGGAGAAATGAAACTGTTCGTGCCCCGCGAACATCCTCCTGCAGCAGTCCGCCAGATCGGCTCTGGATGAAGTGGTGCGAACCTTGTTTCCGAGTTGGCAGATTGCTCCAAACGCCCTTGTATTGACTGGTTTGGCCACCTTCCGGGGAGTCGGCAAACCGAAGTCTGGGTAAGAGAGAATTACTTCGTTGAGCATCGAATCCTACGTCCGAAGCCCCGCGGGCTTCACGACCAGGGATCGAGTCTTCGAGTAATCTGCTTAACTCGCTTGTTTGCAATGCTTACGAGATTCAACCGGAAAAGGCGCGACGGACGTTTCTCGGAAAAAAGGTACGGACTTCCGTAGAATTGGAAAATATGGAAAATGGCCGGTCTGTACGGGCAGTAGCTTAGTTGTGTATAATCAGCGAACTAGAGGAATGAGCGGGCGTCGTACAATGGCAGTATAGAAGCTTCCCAAGCTTCGGACGTGGGTTCGATTCCCATCGCCCGCTCCAGAAAACAAAGCTTAGGCCGCTGCCTCATTTTCCATTTTTTCCAAATCTCCGCAAATCCCTGCTTTTTTTTCAAGAAATGTCGGTCGCGCTTTTCCGGTCGAATCTCGTAAGCATTGCAAACAAGCGAGTTAAGCAGATCCTTCGAAGATTCGATCCCTGGTTGTCGTCTAGATCATAAGCCCGCAAGGCTTCAGATGCAGGATTCGACATCGGATATCTCCTGCACTGCACCGGGAGGTCGACGATTCAAATCCACGCTTCGTGCTGACCGCTGTTTCTCCCGTACAACGG
>QIAN01000539.1 GCA_003225005.1 Acidobacteriota bacterium
ATAAAAAGAATCGTAGTTCATGGGGGCTCTGCCACCGGCGCTGACCCGCCAAGATCTGAACCGGCAGCAGAGCTCCTTCTCCTGAAAAGCCCAATCGCAAGAGAATAAAGCTTTCCGGCTAGAGTTTTTAGAATGTGATTCGAAGGGTTGGCCGGTAATTATCGACAAACCACCCAGAATCGTCGCATGTCCGCTGCGAATTGCTGGGCAGTCTATAATTACGCGCACGGATGGCCCTCACCTCTGGCACGAAACTCGGTCCCTACGAAATCCCAGCACTGCTGGGGGCCGGCACGGGCGAGGTGTATCGTGCTTCCGATACTCGCCTTGACCGAAAGGTCGCTGTCAAGGTTCTACCCGAGTCCGTTCCTGATGATGCCTATCGCTTGCAGCGGTCTGTTCTATGCGAGCTGAACTATCCGAATCTACTTTCCATTTTTGACGTTTGCACCCAGCCCCAGGGTGGAATCCACTACTTTGTTTCAGAGTTTCTTGAGGGGCAGACTTTGCGTGGTCGCTTCAGCAGTAGTGCGTTGCCGTAGAGATCATACGTATGAATCTTTTCCGAATTGTCTTTTCAGTTTTGGCGTTGAGCGCGGCGCTGCTGGCGCAAGAGGGCGCTCCAACGAAATCCTCCTTCTATCCGGTGTCCGTTTGGTATAGCGGCGGGAAAGCCCGGGCGCCGATGCTGGAAGAGGTGAATGGGGAGTCGGCGCGATTGTGGAAAGGGGATTTGCTGAAAATCAGAGGGTTGGGATTCAACACCGTGCGGACCTGGGTGGAATGGAATGCAGGCGAGCCGCGCGAGGGGGAATATCACCTGGAAAATCTGGATTTACTGTTACGGCTGGCGGATGAAGTGGGACTGAAGGTGATTGTGCAGGTGTACGTGGATTCGGCGCCGGAGTGGATGGGAGCGAAATATCCGGAGGGACGGTACGCGGCGCAGGACGGCCTGCCGATTCCGTCCCAGGCCGCGCCGGGATTTTGCTTTGACAATAAGAATGTGCGGAAGGCGGTGCTGGCATTTTTTCAGGAGGTGGCGCGGCACGCTGAGAAAGGCAAGGCGTTTTACGGGTGGGATTTGTGGAGTGAGCCGGCGGCGTTGAACTGGGCGCGGGTGGGATATAAGTCGGAGCCGATGTTCTGCTATTGCCCGGCGAGCATGGAGCGGTTTCGCGACTGGCTGCAGATGAAATACGGGACGCTGGAGAAGCTGAACGTGGCGTGGCACCGGACGTTCACGGATTGGAAACAGGTGGAACCACCCCGGTATGGAACGATCCTGACATACACGGACTTCATGGATTGGCGGGTGTACTACGGTTACAAACTGGCGGAAGACCTGAAGATGAGGAACGACGCGGTGAAAGCGATCGACGTCACGCACGTGACGACGAGTCACGCTCCGAATCCTTCGCCAATGGACCGTACGTTGGCGGATCCGTACGACCCTACGGACGATTTTCTGATGAAGGATTCGGTGGATTACTTCGGCACCAGTTTTTATCCGAAGCTGACGGCGGTGGAGCACAACTGGAAGCTTGAGCGCCGGGTATTGGCCATGGATCTGACGGCGGCGATGACCGGGGGACGCGGATTCTACGTGGGGGAACTTCAGAGCGGGTTCGGCGTGCATGGAACGACCATTGGATCGGAAGTGACGGCGAGCGACTTAGAACTGTGGACCTGGGGGATGGTGTCGCGGGGGGCGCGGGCGATCAACTACTACGCGTTTTACCCGATGAATGCGGGATATGAGAGCGGCGGCTACGGCATGGTCCAACTCGACGGGACGCTGACGGAGCGAAGCCGGAGCGCGGGAGAAACGGCGAAGAAAATTGCGGCGAATGCGGATTTGCTGTTGCAGGCGAAACCGAAGCAGGCGGAAGCGGCGATTGTATTCAGCCCGCTAGTGCCGCTGCTGGGCGGGTATGACGAAGAAAATACTCGGAACGCGATGCATAAGGCGCTGGCGGGGTATCACCGGATGTTTTTCGAGCGGAACTTGCCCGTAGAGGTGCTCAGTTCGCGGGAACTGGCGGGGCGGGATTTGCAGAAATACAAGCTCATTGTGCTGCCGTATCCGTTGATGATGACGAATGATGAGGCCGCAGCGCTGAAGACGTATGTGGAGAACGGTGGCCGTTTGTTCGTGGAGGCGCGGCCCGGATGGGTGAACGAAGACGGACACGCCCAGGGCGCGGTGCCGGGATTTGGATGGACGGAAATGCTTGGTGTGCGAGAGAGTTCAATCGATCCGGGGAAGCAAATTGAGGTGAAGTGGGGCGCTCAGGAGTTTACGGGAACGAGTTTCGCGGAACATTTTAGCGTGCTCGATGATAAGGCGAAGGTGATGGCGAAATTTGCGGATGGAACGCCGGCGGGTTACGAGCACGCGTATGGAAAAGGTAGCGCGATTTTGCTGGGGACGTTTGCTGGTCAGTCTGACGAGGCGAAACCGGTGGCGATGCATCCGTTGGGAGGAATCCTGGCGAAATGGGCGGGTCTGACCGAGCCGGCACTGAAAGCTCCGGCATTGGTGGAACTGCGGGAGATGGACGGAAAGAAAGGGCGATTTGTGTTTTTCTTCAATCACGGGGAGAAGGCGGCGAAAGTGGAGTTTGCGGAGGAGTTGGAGCGGTCGGCCAACGTGCGGGAAATCATGATTGGAGAGACGCGAAAAGTGGAGGGAAAGAGATTTGCGGTGAAGACTGAAGTCCCGGCACTGGGGGTGAGGATTTACAGGATTGATTTTTGAGAAGTGGTAAATAGAAGAGACGGCTCTAACGCATAAGAGAATGAAATTCACAGCCCGCTCTCAAAAAGCGAGGCACCCGCAGTGCGGATTTGCCAGATCGTTTATCGAAGAGCAGCAAGAAGATCATGGGAGGGAATTGTGAGCGCCAGTGTTTATCGGGAACGGATTGGTGGAGTGCTGGGAAAGATTTGGGAAACGCAGATGGGGAATATTGAGAAGGCTTCCGCGGCGATGGCGGAGACGATCGCGAAGGGCGGGCTGGTGCACATGTTCGGGAGCGGCCACTCGGCGCTGCCGGTGCAGGACATGTTTCCGCGATATGGCGCGTTTCCGGGTTTCCGTCCCCTGATGGACATGCGGCTGATGTGGATCAACGTGATTGGAAGTGGTGGCGCGAAGGGATTGCTGTGGCTGGAGCAGAGAGAGGGGTACGCGCAGGTGCTGTTTGAGAACGAACCGATCCGCGAGGGTGACGTGATGCTCGTGTTCTCCCACGGAGGATTGAACGCAGCTGGGATTGAAGTATTGATGGAGGCGAAGAATCGCGGGCTGACAACCGTGGGCGTGACGTCGATGGACAATTACCGGAAGCGAGAGACGATGCATTCCTCGAGGAAGAAGCTGGCGGACGTGGCGGACATCGTGATCGACAACTGCACGCCGGCGGAAGATGCGCTAGTGGCGATTGAGGGATGGAAAGCGCCGGTGGCAGCGGGTTCGACGGTGGCGTGCATTACGATTGCGATGTCAATCATCGCGCAGGTGGCGGCGAACCTAGCGGCCAAGGGGCAAACGCCACCGGTATTTGTGTCACCCAACGTGCAGGGAATTCCCGCGGACAATACGACCCGGGTGTACGAAGAATATGAGCAACGATTGAAAAGGTGAAGCTTGGACGAAAGGAGAGAGCGGATGATGTCTTCTACTACACGGCGCAACTTCTTAATGGCAACTGGTGGCAGTGTAGCAGCCGTTTCAATGGGAACTGACTTCTTAAACGCTGGGCAATTGCCAGGACAATCACCAAGTGAGACTACGGGTTGGCAACATGGAGACTTTTCAAAGGTAATGGCGATTGCCGCACATCCCGGCGACGCTTTTTTTGCCATGGGTGCTCCGGTGGCCGTCGCTACTCATTTCGGAGGGCAAGGATCCGTGCTATGCCTCTCGCTGGGAGAGAAAGGCTCTCGCACAATTCCCGCTGCACAATACGGATCATCTCAACAGGAAGCGGCGCAGAAAGCGGCGGAGTTGCTCGGTGCAAAAGCGTTATTCCTTCACTACCCCGATGGAGAAATTCCAATCAATGACGAGGCAAAATTTGCTGTCTGTGATTTGATTCGACAATACAAACCTCTGACAATCGTAACCCACTGGAAAGGGAGTTGGCATAAGGATCACCGCGCCTGTTATGACATCGTTGAAGACGCAATATTTTACGCGGGGCTTCCCAGCATCGTTCGGAAAGAACCAGCCCATGAAGTAAGGAAGCTGCTGTCTGCCGACAACTGGGAAGATGCAACTGGCTTTATCGCAGACACATATCTGGATATAACTTCTGTGTTCGACCGATGGTTGAATGCATGTAGCGCATTTCCGATGTGGCGGGGCGAAACCGGATTCCGTTACAGCGATTACTACGGCAGCCTCGCTGTTGCGCGTGGCTGTTTGAGCAATTTTAAGCGCGCCGTCGCATTGATGTCGCCCGCGGAGCAACGTGTCCAGCATATTCGCACGCCATAGCGGGGTGGGGATGTCTCTCTTGATTTCTGCTTTAAGCGCATTTTATTTGCCTAGTCTTGAAATGCAACATTCCGCAATATTGCTTTGGTCGTGGGGATCTCGTTGGGAGGATTTCTGCTGACGACATAATCTCAAAGGTTTTCCGTTTTCTATCCGGGACCAATTACCAACTGGCTAAGCGGCGATTGAAAAGGTGAAGCGTGGCGAAGACCAGTCGGCGGAAGGTTCTGTTCGGCGGGGCGGCCACGGGGATATTTGTCTTTGGCATCGTGATGGCGGTGCTGGGGACCCTGTTTGGGTTGCCGGAGATGCGCCAGCGATTGAAGATCGATCTGGAGCAGCAGGGAAATGTGTTCCTTCTGCTCTATGTGGGAATTCTGCTGGCAACGCTCATCGCCGGGCCGGTGATTGATTCGATTGGGAACAAGGTCATTCTGGTGACGTCGGCGGCCCTGGTGGCGTCGGGTATGGCGGGGTTCGCGTACGCCCATTCGTTTGGCAGCGCCGCAATACCATCGGTGCTGCTGGGATTAGGCGGCGGAGGACTGAACACTTCGACGAATGCGCTGGTGTCCGATTTGTACGGCGAGGAGCGGGGGCCGATGTTGAACGTGCTGGGAATTTTCTACGGGATTGGCGCGCTAGGCATTCCGTTGCTGGCGGCGGTAATCGAAGGGCATTTCCCGATTGCACGGCAACTGCTGATCTGCGCGGGGTTGGCGGGAGCCTGCGCGCTGCTGTTGTTGGGGATGCAATTTCCGGAGGCTAGCGGGGCGCAGAGTTTTTCGTGGCGCGAGGTGTTACAGGTCGCGCGGTTCCCTGGCGTGCTGGTGCTGGGTTTTTTGTTGTTCTGCGAGTCGGGCAACGAAGCGAGCATCGGCGGGTGGACGTCGACGTATGTTGCAGAAACGGGGCTGAGGGCGAGGACCGCGACATTGATCCTGGCGGGGTATTGGGCGGCATTGATGGTGGGAAGGCTGTTGGTGGCGAGCATGCTGAAGTTCGTGGGGAAACGGCAACTGGTGCTGGGGAGCGGACTGGGCGCGCTTGTAGGAGCGGCAATCTTGTTGATGAGCCGATTGGAAGGGATGTTGGTGGCGGGGGTGTTATTGATTGGTTTGTCGTACGCCGGTGTGTTTCCGACGGCATTGGCGATTGCCGGGGACACCTACAGGAAGATGACGGGCACGGTGTTTGGATTATTGTTTGCGATTGCGCTCGTGGGCGGAATGTCCTTCCCGTGGACGATGGGACAAATCTCACAAGGACTGGGAGTGCGCTACGGGATGTTGGTGCCACTGGCCGGAGCGGTTGGGATCTGCGTTTTGGCAGCAAGGATTTTGTGGGCGGAGAAGCGGGGAGATAGTTAGTAAGAAAGCGAAAAATCGGATGGCGGCTAAGTGTGTATTGGCGGTGGACTTGGGGGGGACGAAACTGGCGGGGGCGCTGGTAGGCAGCGATGGAAACGTGTTAGCGCGGAAGAGCGTGAAGGTGGACAGGAGGTCCGCGCTGGCGCCAGTGAAGCAGATCGTGGAATTGGCGCGGGAATTGGTGGGCAGGAAGAATTTACGGGGAAGAGTTGCGGCTACGGGGGTGGCGGTACCGGGTCTTGTGCGGCGGGATGGAAGGGTGTGGGCGCCGAATTTGCCGGGATGGAAGAAAATGGCGCTGGCGCGGCGATTGAAGAGCGCGCTGGGAGTGACTGTGGTGGTGGAGAGCGACCGGAACGCGGCGGTGCTGGGGGAAGCATGGCGCGGGGCCGCACGCGGGAAGAGCGACGCGATCGTGTTGATGCTGGGAACGGGGATTGGCGCGGGGATTTTGAGCGGAGGGAGATTGGTACGGGGCGCGCATGAGTTATCCGGGTGCGCAGGGTGGATGGTGGTGACGGACGAACACGGGCCGGAGGCGCAACGCGTGGGCCAGTTGGAATCGCTAGCGGCGGGTCCGGCGATTGCGCGCGCAGCGAAAAAGGAGTTGGCGCGAGGCAAAGGCGGATTGTTGAAAGAAATTCCGGCGGAGAGGATCGACGCGTACGAAGTGGCGGAGGCAGCGCGACGCGGCGATATGCTAGGGATCGAGGTGTATGTAGAAACTGGGCGGCTGCTGGGATATGGCGTGGCGAACCTGGTGAGCTTGTTTGATCCAGAGATAGTAGTGATTGGGGGAGGATTGGCGGCTGCGAGCGATCTGTTTCTGGACGCACTGCGGAGGGGAATGAAGCAACGAGCGCAGCCAATCGCTGTTAAAAAGGTGAAGGTCGCGGTAAGCCGGTTGGGCGGTGACGCGAATCTGTTGGGAGTGGCCTGGGCGGCAATGGGAATGGGTTATCAGCAACCAAGAAACAGCGAACCGTGAACAACCATCAGGGAGGCGCCACTGTTCGTGGATTTACATGGCCACTGCGGATCACTCATCGTCATCAGTACTTGGAGAAATACTATTCTGACCCCGATGACGAACTACTGATCGCCACCCGCTATCCTGCGCTCGACTCCATCCGTTCCGTTCCTCAACACCCAAGTTGGACGAGTGGACGGATACTCCCCAGATCTGATTGGCAGATATTCCTTGCGATTGTGCCCGAGTTACGCTAGTGCTTTTTCGGAGGCGCACCGTTGGCGAGCAGAGTGGAGCGGAACAGAGGATTGGGGCGCGCGTTCGAAAAAGCACTAGCGTAACTCGGCAAGGTCCCGGCGGCGAGGGGTTGGACCGCATCCAGCCTAAGTGCTCGGCCAGACGCACATTCTCATCTCTCAGTGCCTGGTTGTTTCTCTACCTCTCTGTTTCTTTCTCTTTGCGTCTTCACGTAGTCTGCGACCTGCTCCAGGGTTGCGAACCACACTCCGGGCTTCGACTTCATATAAATGATCAGCTTCTCGAGCGCCGCAATGCGCGACCTATGTCCGGTGATGTGTGGATGCATGGTGAGGATAAACATCGCGTGTTCCTGATACGCCACATCGAACTCGCCCTTGTAAACCTCAAACACCAATTGTGGATCGGGAAGCGAGCCGCCGGCTTCAGGTTCGTAATACGGATAGTCATCTGCAATCCAGTTGATCGGAAGCTCGATCATCCCGGTATTCTGTCCGTTGGCCAGCAACTCGTAGGGCTCATCCATGGCCATGAAGCTGCTGTCGTACAGAAATCCCGCCTTGCGAATCTGGTCCAGCGTAGACTGACTGAACGCCCACGACGGAGCGCGGAAGCCAACTGGACGCTTGCCCATCGCCTTCGTGAGATACTCGATCGACCGCGTCAGCAGCTCCTCTTCTTTCGCGGCATCTCCGACCGTAGGCAGGTTCTCGTGCATCCACCCATGAACCCCAATCTCGTGCCGCTTTCGTTGCAAAATGTCCTGGATCATTTGCGGGTGTAGCGCCGCGCTCATCGCCGGAAGGTAAAACGACGCGGGAATCGACTGGCGGTCGAGCAAATCCAACACGCGCGGCAAGCCGGTGGTTGCGCCGTATTCGCCCTGCGAGAGCGGAACCGGCAGGGGCGCGCTCCTCCACAGCAACTCATTGTCGACATCGAAGGACAGGCATACGGCCACGCGAGCCCCGTTGGGCCAGGCCTTTGGCGTTAACTTCTGGCCCGCCCTGGCCAGGGCCACTCCTTGGCGAACTTGCTCTTCCGTCGCATCGATTGGAATCGGCGGGAATCCCGGTATTGGCTGCTCTTGGCCCGCGGCAGGAGGAGCAGAGAAAAGTCTTAGAACAAACGGCAGCACCAACATTCTGAGGTTGGAAGACATAGTTCCCCCTGACGAATTTGGCTGCCAGCCTACGCTTTCGCGTACATTTGTCAAATCTTCAGCAGCTTCCCGCCCAAATTTGGGGAGAAGGAGGTGGCTGACCTTTCATTACTCCTCACCGCCAGCAAGAGACGGTTCCAAGAATGACGGATTCCGTTGCGGGCGAGTTGTCGATAATTACCGGCCAACCCTTCGAATCACATTCTAAAAACTCTAGCCGGAAAGCTTTATTCTCTTGCGATTGGGCTTTTCAGGAGAAGGAGCTCTGCTGCCGGTTCAGATCTTGGCGGGTCAGCGCCGGTG
>QIAN01000132.1 GCA_003225005.1 Acidobacteriota bacterium
GTGTACAGCACCTGCAGCAGCAGCGCGCGCAACAGCTTCTCCGGCGCGATCGACGGCCGCCCACCGCTGGCGTACAGCTCATCGAAGCGCGCTCCCAACTCCTTGAGCGCCGCATTGACCATTACCCGGACCGTCCGCAGCGGATGATCCTTGGGCACTCGTCGCTCCGCCGATATGTAACTGAACATTCCGCTTTGCTGCTGGTCCGCCCCACGCATCCTCGCTTCCTCCGCCACCGACGATCAGCTCCCACTCTACATGCCGTGACTATGCGGCGTTTTTCCGCAGCCTTGTATGTAACGGATGTAGTAGAACCATCGACAGACGTGGCGCGGCAGGCCGGTGCAGCCTTGGGGCCCAGACCCCGTCTAGCAGCGAAGGTCGCCGCGCCTTCACAGCGCTCAAGCCCGAACGGTTGTAAGGGAAGGAAATCCCGGATTGCAAGGCTGGGCAAGCAGCGTGATGAGGTGCGGTGATGGCGGATGCAAAACGGTTTGTCGGGATCGACGTGGCCAAGGCGCAGTTGGACGTGGCTATTGGGCCAAACGGAGAGAGCTTTTCAGTGGCCAACGACGAGACCGGAATCAGCGAGTTGCTTAGGCGACTTGAGCCCGCTGACTTGGTGATTATCGAAGCGACCGGCGGCCTGGAAGTCCCCGTTGCCAGTGCCCTGGCGACGGCGGGGATCGCGGTTGCAGTGGTCAACCCACGCCAGGTGCGCGACTTCGCTCGCGCCACCGGACAGCTGGCCAAGACCGACGCGCTCGACGCCCAAGTGTTGGTACGCTTTGGCGAGGCGGTCAAACCCCAGGTGCGGGCGCTGCCGGACGCGCAGGCCCAGGCGCTCGAAGCTCTGGTGAACCGTCGCCGCCAACTGGTTGAGATGCTCACGGCGGAAAAGAACCGCCGGGCTAACTCGCCCAAGGTGATCCACAAAAGCATCGATGAGCATACCCGCTGGCTGGAAAAGCGGCTCGCCGGGTTCGACGACGAACTCGCCGGTTTGGTCCGCGAGACCCCTATCTGGCGCGAGCGCGACGAGTTGCTCCGCTCGGTGCCCGGGGTCGGCAAGGTGCTGTCGACCACCCTGCTCGCGCACCTGCCCGAGCTGGGCGCACTTAATCGCAAACAGATCGCCGCGCTGGCCGGGCTGGCGCCCTTTAACCGCGACAGTGGTAGCTTGCGCGGCAGCCGTTGTATCTGGGGCGGTCGCGCCCAGGTCCGGCGCGTCCTGTACATGGCCGTGGTCTCCGCCGTTCGTTCCAATCCAGTGATCAAGAATTTTTACGCCCAGCTGCGGGCACGCGGTAAATACCCTAAGTCGGCTCTTACCGCCTGCATGCGCAAGCTACTCGTGATTCTCAACGCCATGCTCCACAACAATACTCACTGGCACGCCACCGCGCTCACGTCCCCCACCTCAACCCTTTATCCCCCTGGGGATGCAGTTTCTGAACACGGTTGCTGCTAGGTGCTTGGCAGCTATGTCATTCAGCGCCTCGATCGCTTTTTCCTCTGCGCGGCTGTGGAGTGTAGCGTTGATCGCCGGCTCCCCGAGCGCTGACGCCATCGCCACCACGTGCAGCAGGTGAAGCGTCGCGCCCTGGTCCTTGGCGATGCTTTTCGCAAAGCCCAAGGCTGGCAATGACAGGTCGTCAAATTGGATGATCCGACCCTGAATGTAACGCCACGGCTCGCGACTGTCAGCAAAAAATTTCGCGACTCTGGCCGACCCCCGTGTCGCTACCCAAAATGACGCGTCGGCAACCAGGGTATCCCTTTGAATTCCACGTAATCTCAAGCCCCTTTCAGGATTCCTTTCGAGCACCCTTTCGCGTCATCGGCGAGTTTGGTGCCCGGTGGTGGGCCGACAAAGCACAAATCATCGGGTTTCGGCTATTCGAGCTATACGATGGGACGCGCGATTCCGCCCTTGGGAATGTGTCTCCGCGAAGACCAGAACTGTATCGTTCGGAGTCAGCGTGACAGGGGGTCAAAAAAGATTAATTTGTCGATCGGCGGGAAAGGGGTGTGCTCAATAAATCAGCGCGAGGAATTCTTTCGCGATCGGGTTTTCCTTTGCACATATCTTGAGGTGCAATGGATCCCCTGTCCGGCTTAGCCTTCGGCTCGTTCGCCGGAGCGTCATTGAAAAATTCGTCAACCCTAGGCCCGATCGTGCCTCGATAGAGAAACCGTATGAACTCGCGCCGAGTTGTTGCATCGTCTCCCATTGTTCAAGCTCCGCCTCTTTGAGGACTTACTTGAAAGACGGTGCATAACGTATGCCCAGTTATGAATTGACAAAGATGCCGTATTCAAGCCTTGAAAATACGGCGAACCCGATCGTTCCACGGCGGCATGTGCGCTCCTGCATCGAATTTAAGTGTCCTCCAGCGTCGCCGCTGGATGGCGAACGCATGTCGAACGGTAGAAGGGCGTCCGACAGGCCGCCTGCTGAGGCAGGACTGACGGCGCTCCATTAAGATCGATCGCCATAGACGAGCGGTGAGGAGTTGTATGATCCTTCGCGCGGTGTTCATCTCGACACTTGTGTTCGCGGAAGCCGCAACGGCGTATGCGGCGACCGCCCACGCCACTATCAACTCCATCGACGTGAACGGCGTCGGGCCAGTGATCGGCACCGTGACATTCAAGGACACGAAGTATGGCCTTCTAGTCACCCCGGATATCTCCGGTCTACCCATCGGCGTTCATGGCTTCCACGTTCATGACAAAGGGGCATGCGGGCGTGCAGAACATGAAGGCAAGATCACAGCGGGCTTTGCCGCCGGCGGCCATTACGACCCAGAACATACTGGCAAGCACCTGGGCCCGTATGAAACGGGGGGTCATAGGGGCGACCTTCCGGTGCTAGTGGTGGGTGCGGACGGCGAGGCGTCGCTTCCAGTTCTCGCGCCTCGACTCAGGGTGAAGGACGTGCGCGGCTGCTCGCTCATAATCCACGAGGGTGGGGACAACTATTCCGACCAGCCGGAGCCGTTAGGAGGAAGCGGGGCCCGCATCGCCTGCGGTTTGATCGAGTAGGCGCGCAACCTTAAGTCTAGAGAGCGGCAAGAGTCTAAATACTCAAAGAATGAAGTGGCTTGCCTACGCTAGTGTGATCTGAAAGGAGCTACAATGTCAGCCAAGGCAATTCCCTAAGGTCGTCACATCGTCACGCCTTATCAGTGAATCAAGGATGCGGCCAGCGCGCTCGAGTTCTACAAGAAGGCGTTCGAAGCAACAGAACTGATGCGCGTCGCGCAGCCGGATGGGCGGATCGGGCATTCAGAGATCCGGGTTGGTGATTCGGTCATCATGCTTTCCGACGAGTTTCCGGAGATAGG
>QIAN01000540.1 GCA_003225005.1 Acidobacteriota bacterium
CTCTTCAATGAAGTGGGGCTTAGCGCCGCCATCATCCAGAAGAAGGATCTCAATCACGAAGATCGCTCTAACATCGGTTGGGCAGTTCTGCTCCTAAACTTGGCCTTAGGTGCCTTGTCCTTCTTCTCGGCTCCGCTCGTCGCAGCGTTTTACAACGAGTCTCGCGTTACAGACGTGATCCGCGCGTTATCCATCATATTTGTCATACGTGGCTTCGGTATGGTCTCCAGTTGCATGTTGGCTCGAGAGATGATATTCAGCCGACAATCCCTGGCCGAGCTGAGCGCGAATATTTCCGCCGCCTTGGCTACGCTATGGCTGGCCATGGAGGGCTTCGGCGTGTGGAGCCTCGTCTATGGAATGATCCTCAGCGAGATCGTCGGGAATATTCTCTGTTTCCTCTTCTACCCTTGGAAGCCGGGGTTTTCATTCTCCTTTTCCAAGGTCAAGGACATGATCCATTTCGGCTCCAAAGTCGCGGTGGCGCGGTTGATTTGGTATCTCTATGCGAACATGGATCTTCTCATCGCCGGGAAGATCTTGGGCAAGACCCAGCTGGGGTATTACGCCATCGCGGTTCAGTTCGCTTTCATGCCGCTCGACAAGATGGGCTCGACGATTTCTCAGGTGTCGTTTCCGGCTTTCTCGAAGGTGCAGGGCGATCCTGCTTTGCTGAGCCGCTATTTCCTGAAGATGGTAAACCTCATCGCCTTCGCGAGCTTCCCTGCTTGTTGGGGGATCTTTCTCGTTGCTGAAAGCGTAATGCCGCTCCTTCTATCGGAAAAATGGCTGCCGGCGATTCTGCCAATACAGATTCTCAGTGTGGTTACGGCGTTCCGGGCAATCCACCTGGTAAATTCCCCGCTGGAGATGGCGATCGGCAGGCCGGAGATTACCATACGCAATTTTGCAATCATCGTATCAGTCATGGCGGTAAGCTTGCTAATTGGCTCGTCGTATGGTTTGGATGGACTTGCCTATTCCTGGTTGGTTTTTCCCGTTGTATTCCTGATCACCACCTCGATCACCCTAAAACTGATCGGTCTCTCCCTCGCCGCGTACTTCAAGGTACTGAGGCACCCCGTCTTCGGAACTGGATTCATGGTACTGGTCGTGTTGCTGGCTCAGAAGCTAATCCTTGTCGACTACGGTCTCGGGGCACAAGCTGCAGGCTCAGTCGCATTGGGAGTCGCCTCTTACTTTTCTTACTACCTCCTCTTCAACAGGGAGATGTTCGCGGAAGCCAAGCGAATACTGAAACGATAGTCCGATGGCGCGCGTGAGAAACTAGCCGCATATGTGTGGAATCGCCGCAATGCTAGGTTTCAACGAGACGCGCGCCGACAGGGCTGTCATTGAGCGTATGACCGCGAGCATGTGGCACCGGGGGCCGGACGGAGAAGGTATTTATATCGCAGACGCCGTCGGTCTTGGCTTTAGAAGGCTTTCAATCCTTGATCTTTCCCACGCCGCTGACCAACCTATGACCAGTGAAGACGGGCAATTGATTTTGGTCTTGACCTGAAAGGCGAGTTGAAGACTTGGTGCTACTGGGCTTTGCCGGAGGTTTCGGCCGAAAAAGTCGAAGACCCTGCCCGGCAGTTTGCCGACCTCTTTGAAGACTCCGTACGCCTGCGCATGCGGAGCGACGTACCGGTCGGTGTGTGCCTATCGGGTGGCTTGGATTCAACGGCAATAATTTGTGCAATGGCTCGCCAATGGAATGGGTCCGTACAATCGTTGCATGCTTTTTCATATGTCGCTGCCGAATTCGACGAATCCTCCTACATTGCGGATACCATAAGAATGACCCAGGCGCGCCTCAATCGCCTGGAAACGGATCCAATTCAAGCATGGAGCACTCTCGACAAAGTCCTGACTTTTCATGACGAGCCCGTCCATTCGATAGGTGCTGTTATTGGATTCGAGTTGATGCAGCTAGCGGCGTCCAAGGGGGTCAAAGTCATCTTGAATGGACCAGGGGGCGGATGAGGTGATCGGCGGCTACTCCAGCTATTTTCAAAGACTATTGGTATACGCTTTTGAAGAAGGGCGAGTTACGCGAGGCGTGGAATGAAATCGGCACCTTTACTGCGTTTCACGGCGGCAGCGACGTGAAGTTGTTTTTGAGCGTGGTCCGTCATCTTATGCAAGTTGCGCTGCGCCAAGTTGCTACTTATCAGCGCCTCGCTCGGTGGAAGAACCACCGAGCCGCTCGCCGCGATCCATGGTTTACCACGGAGTTATCCGAGCACGTAGACATTGATGGTCATCAAATTACCGATTGGAGCTTAGACGGGATTCTGAGGCAATCCGTCGAACGCGGGCCGCTTCCTTCGTACCTGAGATCGGAGGATCGCAATTCCATGGCGCATTCCGTGGAGGCCCGTTTGCTGTTCTTGGACTATCGTTTGGTCTCTTTGGTTTTTAGGTGTGCCGCGCAGTGGAAGATGCGCGGGCCCTGGAACAAGTATCTTCTGCGTGAAGCCATGCGGCAGCGTATTCCGGAATCCGTGCGCACTCGAGTCGACAAAATGGGTTTTCCGGTACCACAGGGAAAGTGGATATCCGGCGCCTGGTATGAGCTACTTCAAGAGTTATTGGAGAGCCGGGACATGCGAGAGCGGGGTATCTATAACTTGGCGGAGATCCATAGGGATCTCGACTTGCACCGGCATGGAAAGAAGAATGTTTCTGGCAAGTTATTCAGCGTGGTTCAGCTTGAACTTTGGTCGAGGAAACAGAAGTCCCTAGGAGGACTTGCAGCCTAAGAGTGAGAGGTGTCGAGGTTTACACGGCCGATTTCGTTGCCCGCGCCTGCTGACCCTCAACCGCGAGCGAAGGCTGCCGTAGAATTGCGGCGCAGTGCGCGCCGTCAGCTTTATCCCGTGGGTAGTGCTGTCTTCAAGCAGGCCGACGTCCGCACGGCTGACACCCGAACACAGGCACGAAATCGCGTCAGAGGATCGGAGATGTGCCCGCCGCGTATCCTATCCGACATACGGATATCACAGAGCCCGACTTGGCGCAGGGAGGTTGTATGCCTGCACGACCTTCGTGCGGTTCCGCCCGAGTCGAGTCTGACCGTGGCTCGCAGCACCGTCTCATCAGTGCGCGATCTGTTCCATATTGTGAGACTGAGCAGGGGCTTCGACGTCATAGTGACCTCTGACATCAGAACAGGTCATCTCTTCGCGTTGGTCAGGAGGCTCTTCAGACTACGCCGCCCGAAACACATCATTCTGGAGCTCATGCTGGATGAAGAAAGAGACGATGCCCTCTGGAGGCTGAAGAGATACCTGCAGCGACTTGTCTTCTCCACGGTGGATGTCAGTTTCGTATCATCGACTCGGGAGGTCATCGCGTACGCGAAGAGGTTCGGAATCGACGCCAACCGATTCAGGTTCCTGCCTTTCCATACGAATGTCACCGAGCCGAGGATCGTAGGGCACTCAGAGGGCTACATTCTCAGTGCGGGGATGACTGGAAGAGACTACGCGACCCTCTGTGCAGCAGCGAGAGGCATGCGTCAGCGATTCGTCGTCGTGAGCGATAGGGCTAGCGGTCGAGGCCTGGAGTTTCCAGAGAACGTCGATGTCCTGTACGACGTGCCATACTCGAAATATCTTGGGCTTCTTGAAAACTGCCGCTTTGTTGTCGTGCCGTTGAAGAAGTTAGTGAAATCAACTGGGCAGGTCGCTGTTCTGGAAGCCATGGCTTTAGGCAAGCCAGTGGTGGCAACAGAATCGACCGGGACTCTTGACTACATTGAATCAGGGATCAACGGCCTTCTGGTCCCAGTCGGAGATCATCTCCAGCTTCGGCGAGCCATCGAGGCGTTGCTCGAGCAGCCCGACCTTCACAGGACGCTTGCGACCAATGCGCTGGAGTCTGTCAGACAGCACCACACATTCGAGGCCTACACAAACAGGATCATCCAGACAGCCAAGGAAATACTTGGCCGACCGTCCTGAAAGCGAAGCCATCCGGACTTGCCCTGGGCACCCAAGGGTGCGCACCAAGAGCTGCGTCCGTCGGTAATTTCCATTGTCCGTGTTCCGAACCATCGGTCTGTCAACGGTTGGAAAAATCGGTTCATCCGGGTTTATCGTGGGTAAAGATCGAGCCCGCCGCAGCGGAAGTAGATGGCCGTCTTGAAGTTTTCGATGTTCCGGAGGAACGGAGGTAAAGGAACTGGCGGCCGAGCTCGCCACGGATGGGACAACGAGTCGGGGTAGTGCGGGAGCCCCATCGCGCCGTTAGCCGTGCGCACCCTGCATTGCCCTCATCGCGGCCACGCAAAGGCACGCCCGCAATAGTGAGACGCTAGAGATATTAGGTCAATATGACAATAGTTAGAGAGATTAGCGTAGCAGAGAGAGAGTATTGGAATACGGAAATTCAGCGCTTTGAATCTGCGCATCCGTTGAACGCTTTTGAATGGGGGATGGTGCGGAGCGTTGACGGGTGGACCCCGATCTATCTCTGCGCGGAGCGAGACGGCAAGTTCTGCGGAGCAATGATGATCCTCAAGAAGCGGTTGCCGTACACTCCATTCGCGATTCTCCATGCGCAGAAGATGCCGACCTGGGATCATGCCGACGATGACACGATCACTGCATTGGTCAACGCGGCGATTCGAATCGGCAAAAGGGAAGGCGCTATCTTCTTAAGGATCAATCCAAACATCCCCGAAGCCTCTGCCCAAGGCCTGAAAGATAAACTCATCGCTCTTGGCCTCAGGCACTTGCAGCAGCGCTGGAGTTACTGGAACTCACCGCGGGATCTTTTGCGGGTGGATTTGACGCAAGCCGCAAACGCAGAGGAGATGTTTAGCCGTTTGGGCAGGAGCGCGCGTAGGGATATCCGCAGAGCTCAGCGAGAAGACCTCACAATCGAGCGCGCGACAACTAAGGAGGAATTGAAGGAATTTTATCGCGTGTTCCACGAATTTACGATTGAAAAGGGTTTCATGACCCGCGCCTACGCGTATCAGGAGAAACTATGGGATACATATCTTCAACAGGGCATGGGGCGCTTATTGGTGGCGAAGCACCAAGGGAAAATTGCAGGGGGCTCCATCGATCTTGCCTTTGCTGGCAAGTGCGTGCATATGCATGTTGGAGCCACCAACAGGTACCGCGACCTGCACATTAACGACGCGCTCGTCTGGGAGGGTATTAGATGGGCCAAGGAGAGTGGCTGCTCCTGGTTTAGCTTCAGGGGTGTCGGGTCGTCACCGTCACAGGAAACATTCAAGCGAAAATTCAATCCCACGCTCGTATCCCTGGTCGGATACTTTGACTTACCGTTCATGCCACTGCTGTATAGGCTGTTCTATTGGGCCGAGTTCACGCTGCTGCCCTTTTCGTGGCCCCTCATCATTTGGACACGGAAGCTGGCGGATTGCCTGATGAAGGTGTTATCGAAACATTAACTGGAGCGGTATTGAAAAAAATAATGCAACCCAAGCTGCGTGTTGCCCTGCTTGCGACTATTGTGGACTTTGGGGGTAAAAGGCGTGGACGAAGGCACGACGGAAGGTCGTCTCGATGAATGAATTGACCTTGAAGGACCAGGTTTCGATTGATGAATGGGATACTTTCGTATCAGCCCATAGGACCGGGACCATATTTCATGCCACCCCCTGGCTCGAGACGCTGCGGAGGAACCAGGGGGGGACGCTCCTGCGGTTGGGCTTCTATCAGGGGGCTGAGCTGGTCGGCCTCTTGCCGCTCATTGTGAAAAAGCTGGGGCCCTTGCGGGTGGCCGCCTCGCCTTTCACGGTCGAGGATACGCCGTATCTGGGCTTCGTCCTTGACCGGGTGCACCTCGATGCTTCCCTTGCGGCGGTGGTAGATTTCCAAAGGCGGTCGAGGATCCACTTCCTGCGCCTTCTTCAGCGCGAGGATCTTGAGCCGGCATCGTTCGAACATAACGGTTTCACCGCGATCCGCAAACACACGCACATCCTTGACCTGTCGAAAAGTGAAGATGAGATCTGGAAGGGATTCGAGGGCCGCTGCCGGACTCACGTGAGAAAGGCCGAAAAAGAGGGAGTCGAGATTAAGGAGATCCATGAGCGGGACTTCCTGGACACCTACTACGATATGATCGATCGCCTCTACCGACGGCAGGCACTAAAGAACCCAAATTGCAGGCAATTCTATCTGGATCTATGGGATGCTTTCGCACGAACGAATCTCACGATTTTCGCCGCGATAAAGGATCAGAAATGCATCGCTGCTGCGATATTCGTGCATGAAAGAGATCGATATTACTATTTGAATGGGACATCCCTTTCCGAATATAACCATTTGTGCGCCAATAATCTTATCCAGTGGACCGCAATCAAACATGCCAAATCGTGTGGCGCATTTTTCTTCGATTTTGTTGGTTCAGATATTCCTCGTCTCGCCAAGTTCAAGAAGAGCTTCGGCGGAGAACTGGTAGTCTATACGTGCCTCGAGCGCCCTTCGGCGAAGTGGGTCTCGCTGCTGCGTAACCAGTTCACTCGATATAAGGGCCTTATAGGGCGCATAGCCCGATTCGCGAAAGGGAAGATCAGGGGGGGCGCCATCGAGCGCTGATAGAGCACGCTCCAGCACTGTCTGGTCGAAAGAACATGACTTTGATCAAGCTCGGATTACTCACTTTCACAGAGAAACTCCTCCGGTGGTGCATTCATCCTAGGTTGCGGGGCAGGCTACTCGCTATCCTTGGCGCCCGAATTGGACGCGGCGTGAGGATCAATGAAATATGGTGCGCGAATCCCGTGCAGGGTTTTGGCAACCTTACGATCGGCGATCATGCCTACGTAGGACAGAAATGTCTCCTGGATCTCACGGGGCCGATCCGTATCGGTAGCCGTACATCGATCTCGCCATC
>QIAN01000541.1 GCA_003225005.1 Acidobacteriota bacterium
GGCTCCGGTGCGCCGCTACTTGCCTGAATTGATCAAGCTGGTGTTCGACGGGAAGATCAACCCGGGCAAGGTTTTCGATCTAGCTCTGCCGCTCGATCAGGTGGCAGAGGGCTACCGCGCGATGGACGAGCGGCGCGCGATCAAGACGCTGCTGCGGCCGAATGGAACGAAGTAACGAGTGTCCCGATGAGAACCGTAAGGAAGATTCCAGCATGCACAATCCATTGGACTTTAGCGGCAAGGTGGCACTCGTCACTGGGTGCCCCGCAAGCGAAAACGTCTTTGCAGTGACTTCGAATGCTAGTTGTCCTTCTTGTCTACACCAACTGCATATCCACCGAACCAGCCAGAAGGCAATAGGCCAGGAGAATTGACATGACCTAGGTAGTGGGTGCGAAAAGACCGGCCTACCTGTCCCAACTGGTACTGCACGCCATTCAACCAGAAGGAAGTAGTCGCGGTGATGTCATTCAGGTGTGCGGTGGTGAAGGAGCCAGTTGCGAGATCCACGACGACTTGTTGGCTATAGTTGGAAACCGAGATCGGAGTCCCCTGCTGGAATGAACTGGGGTTGTTGAAGTCCCCGGCAGGATTCGGATTGAAGTAGATGGTGGTTGTCCCGACGCGATGTACGACCCTCACCGAGCCATTGGTAATCGTACTCACGGTTGTGGCCTGCGTGTAGAAGGTGAACATTGCCGTGGTTTCATTTTGCGGCGTCGCAGTGAAAATCTGGTTCAGGCCGCGAATGTTGGAGAGATAGCCGAACTGTTGTGAGCTCGTGCCGGAATTGATGAACTGACCAACAAACTCCAGCGAGGGACGGTCTTCACTGATCGGAACCAGTAGCGGCTGGTCCTGTCCGGCCATAGCCCCGCAAGTGAGCAAAGCTACCACCGCCAATGTCAGTAGTTGATGTTTTGCACGCATGGAAATCCTCTTTTCTCCCGGGAGCTGATCTCCAGGTTTGTTCAGCGCTCTCGGGTGTACGTTGCACCCGCAGTTCGGGCAAGAGCGACAGGGTGAAGACGGCATAAAGTTTTGCTGAACCCATACAAATGAACCCATACAAATGCATGAAAATGCGCGAGATTCCTGTTATGGTGCCAGCAGAAAATTTCGTTACTATTTTTTATTCGGGGCTTCGTTGAAATTCGACGATGTGGAACTCGACCTGGGTTCCTATCAGCTCCGCCGCAACGGCAGCGTAATCAAGCTGGAAAGAATCCCGATGGAACTGCTGATTCTGCTGGCTAGCAGGAACGGCCAGTTGGTCAGCCGCGAGGAGATCATCGAGAAGCTCTGGGGCAAGGATGTTTTCGTCGATTCCGAGCACGGGGTCAATACCGCAATTCGAAAGATTCGAAATGCGCTTCAGGATGATCCCGAGAAGCCGCGATTCATCCAAACGGTCGTTGGGAAGGGCTATCGTTTCGTGGCGCCTTTGGTTACCGCCCCAGAGGAGGTTCTCCCTGCAGTTCCAATGGGCCGGCGGTTCCGCTCCATGCAGTTCATACTAATCGGCACATGTTTGATGGCGGTCGTCACAGCGGCGGCTTACTTCGGCTTGCGATACTTCTGGCCAGCCGGGATCTCACAGGGCGGACGGACGATGCTTGCGGTTTTGCCGTTCGAAAATCTGACGGGTGATCCGGACCAGGACTACTTCAGCGATGGCCTGACCGAAGAAATGATCACCCAACTTGGCCGGCTCGATCCGAGGCAATTGGGAGTAATCGCCCGCACTTCAGCAATGAGTTACAAACATTCGAGCAAAGCGGTCGATCAAATCGGCCGTGAACTAGGTGTGAACTACATCCTCGAAGGAAGCGCCCGGCGTGAGGGTGGACGAGTGCGTATTGCCGCGCAGCTCATTCAGGTACGTGACCAGAGCCATGTGTGGGCCGCTGAGTACGACCGTGAGATGCAAAGCGTTCTTCAACTCCAGAGCGAAGTTGCGGACGCCATCGGCAACGAAGTTCGCCTGAAGCTCGCCCCGGAACAGCGCGTGCATCCGCAAAATCCCCGGGCCGTGAATCCCGAAGCATACGAAACATACCTGAAAGGCCGATACTTCATCGAGAAGTGGACGGAAGAAGGAACCAGAGTGGGGCGTGAATATTTCGAGCAGGCGATCCAAAAAGATCCTAATTATGCTCTCGCCTATGCTGGGCTGGCCGACTCCTACGTGTGGGGACGCGCGGGGCTTCCCCCCGAAGAAGCACTGCGGCGGGCTCGGGCGGCGGCGACCAAGGCTCTCGAGTTAGACGACACAACTAGGTGAGCCTCATGCGGCGCTTGGTCAGATCAAGTTCGTCAACGACTGGGACTGGGCCGGCGCGGAGGCATAGTTCAAACGGGCGATCGAGCTGAATCCCAACGATACGAATGCCCTGCACATGTACTCTCATTACTTGCTATCGATGGGACGCATGCAGGAGTCTCTGCAGGTGAGTAAGCGGGCCTTGGAACACGATCCCGCGTCTCCGACCATGCAGCTTCATTTGGGATTTCACTATCTGACGGCGCGGCAGTACGACCTGGCCATTCCGCAGTATCTGAAGGTTCTGCAAGCGGACCCCAGCTTGCCGGACGCGCACAACCAACTCGTAGTTGCGTACCGGCAGAAGGGACTGCTCGATCAATCGGTAGCCGAGTATCTGCAGGTGGAAACGCTATTGGGGATGACACCGGACCAGATCGCAGAGCTGAAAGCCGCGTATGCGAAATCGGGGATGCGAGGCTTTTGGCTCACCGTGCTGGAGTTTACTGAAGCATCGGGAGAAAGCAAGATCTCTCCGTACCAGATCGCGTCTTATTGCGCGATTCTCAATAAGAAGGATGAGTCATTTGAATGGCTGGAGAAGGCCTACAACGCGCACGACGTCGGCCTGGTGGCGATCAAATCCGACTCAGATTTCGACAATCTGCATTCAGATGCCAGGTTTGCTGACCTTCTCCACCGCCTCAAACTCCCGAACTAAATCGCCTCACTCGCTTAAACCCTAGCGTCCCGCGACAACATCGCCATAACTTCCGGCTAGTTAAAACTAACCGGCCAAATCTGTTTGCTCCTTGCTTTTCAGCGAAGCGCCCTAAAATCAAACAGTTTGGCCGGTTAATTTCGACATAACTGGTCCAATCTGTGCACGCGCCCTTAAATCTCTCCATCTGCTTGAGTTACGCTCGCGCGGGCATCATGATTGGCCAGTTATGTCGGCATAACCGGAAGTTACCAGATCCCCGCGAAAGCCACTTCTTCCACCCCGCTGGCGGTTATCTGAACTCACCGAATTTTAGACCCCCAATGCCTGCCTATAGTATGCTCCGGGCAATTTCGCCTGCGCGCAATCCTCTGGATGTTCGAGAATCTGAGCGGCAAAGGCGGTCTCAAGGAGAGACACCATGGCGCAAAGACGACAACGAGGTTGGCTAAAGAAGGAAAATCGCATTCAGGGCGAAACATGGGTGTTCTATTTTCGAACTACGCGAAAGTCCGACGGCAGGCGGGTGGAGAACAAGATCCCTATTGGTTTGGTCCGCGATCTTCCCGACAAACGCACCGCCTGGGCTGAAGTCGAGCGACTCCATCTCCCGATCAATCCGGTGGATTCGCGACGGGGTGTCACATTTGGCGACCTGGCACTGCACTACGCAGAACACGAGCTAGTGGAGCGTTCAGAATCTATCCACCCAAAGGCGCATACCACAATAAAAGGTTACGAGCGAGTCCTCCGAAACCGCTTGCTCCCCAAATGGGGCAACAGAATCATCCTGGGTATAGAACCGCTCGAAGTCGAGGAGTGGCTAACGACCTTGAAGAAGGAAGAAGAGCTTGAAAATCCAACACTCGACCGAATGCGACGTGTGATGTCGATGGTCTACCGCCACGGGCAACGATATGGCTTGATTCCCCGAACTCAGGGATCGAACCCAATGCGTTTTGTCCGCTGCAAGACAACCAGCGGATACGAAGCAATGGTCATAACTCCCGAACAAGCTTATGCAATCATCCGAAACCTACGAGAGCCGGAACGTACTCTGACGCTTTTGGCTGCTGGCACGGGTCTTCGCATCTCCAAGTGCCTTGGTCTGCAATGGCAGGATGTAGATTTCGCCGAGGCAATGATCCACGTGCGTCGCACTTGGACGTGTGGCCAAGTGGGTTTGCCCAAGACCAAAGCTTCCAAGGGCCCTGTGCCGCTCCATCCGTTGCTGGCCGAATTCATGCTTTGCTGGAAACAGAAGACGTTGTATTCGCAGCCAGGCGACTGGGTGTTTGCTTCCTTTCGACTAAAAGGCAAACAGCCGCGCGTTGCGAACATGCTGGTCGAAGATTATCTGCGGCCCGCCACAGCGAAGGCTGGAATTCTTTCATCGCATCGGGATCAGTGCGGGCGACTCGTGGAGGATGATCCACGCCGGTTCGGATTTCACAACCTTCGCCACAGTCTCGCGTCGTTCCTGGTTCGCATCAGAACCGATCCGAAGACCGTCCAAACTCTGCTCCGCCACAGCGACGTTAAATTGACGCTCCAATTTTACAGCCACGCTATCAGCCAGGATCGCATGGCGGCTGCTGGGGAGATGCTAATGGCGATTCTCAAGCACGCTGCGGATCAAAGCGGACTGGGAGCGGACTGAGAAAACATGGCGCTGGTTTAAGTTCTTCGGTGTCATCGGGCTACAGCAACTGTCTTCGACACGTCTTCCGAGTGCAGACTGAGAGCGGACTGAAGAAAATTTACTGATTCAACTAAATGCTTTGAAATGTGGTGGCCAGGGACGGAGTTGAACCGCCGACGTCAGCCTTTTCAGGGCTACGATCAACGGGCCTAACCACCCCTTCAATCAACAACTTAATTCGTCAAGATGGCCAAATTATTGTGACCATTCTGTGACCAGCGCCGATGTTCGCCTAGCGTCGGCCAATTCTCAGCCCGGAACGGTAAAGTTGTGAGCGATGGAATTCTTTCGTCAGTTTTCGAAGTACGACCAACGGCCGATAAGCCGTACAACTTTCTCGCCAAGCGAAAATACATCTCCCCAAGAACGCTCGGCGCAGACTTCAGCCGCACAA
>QIAN01000130.1 GCA_003225005.1 Acidobacteriota bacterium
AAGCGAATCTCGCCCCCCCTAGACGGGGATTAACTGCCTTGCGTTCCCTGGCCCCTGCTCGGAAGTAGCGTAACGCTTTTGCTGACATTCACTTCGTCTGTGCGGACGAGTCGTTCGCAACCCACGACTGGACCTTGCGTAGAGAGCTTTGCGCAACACCTCGATTCATTTATCCCAAAACGAATGCAGGAACTGCACGTGCCTGGGGCGGGTCTGGCCCTGATAGATCACGGTGAAGTCATTTGGACCAAGGGCTATGGCGTCGAGGATAAGACGACAGGCAAGCCCGTTACACCAGAAACGGTATTTCAGGCTGCATCGATTTCTAAATCCGTAACCGCTTGGGGGGTCATGCGATTGGTTCAAGAGGGGAAGTTGTCACTCGATGCTCCCGTTGAAAGATACCTGACACGGTGGCACCTGCCTTCTTTGCGTATTCCGACGATGTGGATGGTCGATTCCAGCGCGATGTGAATGGTCATTCCGGCCATGTGAA
>QIAN01000131.1 GCA_003225005.1 Acidobacteriota bacterium
GTGAATAAAGTCGGAGCGCAGCGACGCTGGGATTACAATCATGCCCGACACCTTCGAGATTAATCAAGGTGCACGATTCATATTCAGCATTGTTTCGTTTCCTTTCTTGTCATTGTTTCGTCTCTCCGTTGCTCTTGTGAAACCAGTTCTCCGTGCTTGCTCGTTTTCGTCGTTGTTGTGCCTGTCCCGGTTGTTCTCGGCAAAATGTCGCGCCAGGATCGGCGTGAGAGCGACGATCTCCGACTCGGTCGACCCACAACATCCCTGGTTTTGTCTCTCTTCGGTCGCATTTCACTTTTCCAAAGTCCGGCCTGGAATAGCCCACAGCTCAGTTTGCTCGAATGTATTCACCTTGTGGGCGACATAGTTCCAGTACTGAGTCGATATCTCCTGTTGGACTTCCTCGAAGAGGTTGGCGAAGTAATGCAAGCTGCTGATCGGCGTGCCGCGTTCGTTCTGGCGAACCGCAGCGTACTTGCGCAGGGCGCCCAGCAAAATGGCATGCTCGACGTGGAGGAGCGAGACACCGCGATGATGGAGCGTCAGAGCCAGTTTCTCATCGGCGGCCGTAAAACTACTCTGTACGCAGCGGCGCTGGAGAAACCGACGTTTCACTTCTTCCACATAGCGTCGTGATTCGTCGCTGGCAGCGGAATCGTAGTCGCGCTGATAAGGCCAGAAGCGATCTCTGATCTCGATGACGCCGTCTGCTCTCAGGGTGCAGACACCTTGCCGCTCTAGTTCTTCGAGGGCAAGATGCATATCGCTTTCCTTTTTGCCCAGCGCTCTAGCCAACTCTGCCGGTGTCGCCGACAGAGCGCCTCGGCCCCGCTCGGCGTGTAAGCAAAGCCAGACAAACAGTTTGAAAGTTGCGTCGGAAAGCAGTTCGAGGGCATAGCGAACTTCCCGGCCGGCGGCAAACCAGCCGGTCGGCTGCTTCAGTTGGAAACGAGTTCCCGCACTCATTGGCCATCCTCCTGGTCGGGCTTGCGACCGAGCGTCTTGCGTATGGACTCGCCCTTGAGTTCTATGCGGTAGGCGTTGTGCAGCAACCGGTCGAGGATGCTGTCGGCAACGGTGGGATCGCCGATCTGTTCGTGCCAATGGGTCACCGGCATCTGTGAGGTCAGAATCATGGAGCGGTGCTGATAGCGGTCATCACAGACCTCGAGAAAGTCGCGACGCTCACTGTCCTTCAGGGGCGCCATGGCAAAGTCGTCGAGCAACAGCACATCGATCTGCGCCAGCCGGAGCAGCATCCGACCCATGCTGCCATCGGCCTGGGCTACGGCCAGTTCCCGAAACAACTCGCTGGTTTTCTTATGTAGAACCGAGAATCCCTCCCGGCATGCTTTCTGCGCCAGGGCACACGCCAGCCAGCTTTTGCCGATACCCGTGGGACCGGTGAACACCAGATTGAGTTTCTGGCGCACCCATTCGCTGCTGGCGAGCGTACGCAAGAGCCTGCGATCCAGCTGGCGGGGATGTTGGTAGTTGACATCTTCGATCACGGCGCGTTGTTTCAACTTGGCACAGCGCAGCCGGCGCCCCAGGGCCCGATTCTCTTTCCACAGCCATTGTTGATCGACCAACAGGGCAAAACGTTCTTCGAAACTGAGTTGGTGCGACTCGGTGGTTTCCAGTTGAGCGCGGAAGGCATCGGCCATCCCGTGCATTTTCATGGTGTGTAGTTTCTCGATCGTGGGTTGATTCAACATGTTCGTTGCCTCCTAAATTGGCATTTATTGCACGAGCTTGGTGGGGGACTGGTAGTAGTGACCGCCGCGGAGATTTTCATGCTGCGGGCTGGTGCGTTCCGGTTCCTGCGCCAGGGTCGGTTGTCCGTCCAGGCCTCGTTTCAGGATCGACTTCAGGCTGGGATAGGAACAGGCCTGTCCTTGGAGGGCGCGTCGGCAAGCCGCTTCCAGCCGAGGGTGGGAGTAGGCCTTGGCTAGGCTCTGAATGCCCAGACAGGCGCGATAGCCCATCTCCGGATGAGGTTTGCTGTTCAGGATCGTGCGAATGACTTGGGCCGTGGCCTCGCCCACGCTCTCTCCCCAATGAATCAACCGTGAGGGGGTCCACTCCAGATGAGCCTGATGGCTCTTCGGCATGTGCTCATGCACCGTGCTGTGGTGATAGGCAGTGAAGTTGCGCAGGTGCGAGACCACGCGTTTTCCACGATGGAAGATCTCCACGGTGTGGGCGGTGAAACGTGCTTCGAGCTGTTCGCCGACCAGCGAATAGGGAACGCTGTAATAGTGGCGATCGACCTCGATGTGGTAGTCGATGTTCACGCGCACCGTCTTCCAC
>QIAN01000543.1 GCA_003225005.1 Acidobacteriota bacterium
TGCGCTTCAACTTTGCGGGCGTCGCGTCGGCTGGGATTCTGCTCCTCGCACAGTTTAAGGCAGCCGCGGAAATAAATATTGGCGACGCTGCGAGGGAGCCTCCCTTCCTTTTTGAATAAGGAAAGCAGGAGATTGAGCGTTAGTGGTTTGATCGCGAACGGAACGGCGTTGACCGAATACAGTTCACTGAAAAAGGACTCAACGCCTATTCCGGATACTTCGGCGGCGGCTACGACATCGCGTCGGCGCAACGGGGCCAATTCGAAGACACCGGCTGCCGCCTCCCCCCAGATTCGGCGCAAGGCGGCCTCCAGAATGGCGGACGGCCACACAGCCGTGCGGCATGCGATTCTTATGGAGAGTCTATCCTTTGGACGGCGCGGAAGTTCATCCGCCAAAAGATTGGCAATGCTATCGATTCGCAGAAGTGCTTCGTCGAAGCTATCCAGGTGAAGAACGAATTGCGAAATTCCCTGTTCCCAGTTCAAAAATTCGACGCTTTCAAATACCCGCTTATAGAGCAGGGATTCGCTTGAATATGCGCGCAGGTCGACGTGAGTTGACGTCACCTCGCCAGCCGACTGCGCGCGAATTCGATCTGCCTCCTCTAAGGGCTCGTCCATAAATTAGTCAGTCAATCCGTTTTTGACGAGGATTATTTCGCTTTGGTGAAACGGTATAGTTCCAGTCGCCGTGAAAAGAATGGCGGGTCAGGTTGACAGCGGCCATTTGGAAATCGGAAACCTTGACGCCTTTGGGATATTTGTTTTCGTCCAGCTCGGCGCGCACCTTGAGGCCGGTATCGGTTGTCGTCGCAGAGATCAGTTGGACGATCGTGCGATAACTGCGCAACGGCTTGCCTCGCCAGTTGATCGTGATGAACGAGAAAAGACGGTGCTCGATCTTGTTCCACTTGCTTGTGCCGGGCGGCAGATGGCAAACCGTGATGGGGAGCCTGAGCTCTTCTGCCAACTTCTGAAGCTCGACTTTCCAGAGACGCACACGATATCCGTTGCTGCCGCCACCGTCAGCCGTGATCATCAGGCGTTTGGCCTTGGGATGCCGTTTCCTTCCCATCGTCCGCCACCATCGGCGGATCGCGTTGACTGCAAAGGTGGCGGTGTCGTGATCGGTGCCGACGCTGACCCACCCGACATTGTTGGTGATGTCGTAGACGCCATACGGTACAGCACGGCTCAGCTTGGGGTCGATGAAATCGTGGACGTTGACGAGCTCGGGCGCTCCATTGCGCCGCCATTCCCGGCCGTTGTTCTTGAAATTGCCTACTAATTCCTTCTTTTTTGTATCAACCGAAATGACCGGTTCGTTCGCCGCCAGAAATGCTTTGGCCTGCGTATTGATGTAATGAAATTGCGCGTCGCGATCGATGTGCTGGCCGCCTTCTCGTGTCTTGCTGTTCGCCTGCAGGCTATAGCCCATGCCGCGCAGAAGGTCACCGACGACCGTCGGGCAGACTTGGTGTCCCTTGTTCGCCAGCTCGTTCGCGAGATTACGCAAGCTGCGGGTCATCCACAACAGCGGCTGCATCGGATCGCCGCGCGTCACGGGCTCGACCAACCGCTTGAGGTCGACCACAAGAGTTGGATCCTGAATCGACTTCTTCTTGCGTCCACCGCCCGGCTTGCGGACGCGTCCGCTCGGAACCGACGTCTGGTCACGAATGTCGGAAAGTCCGTGATAAATCGTCGACCGTGCCAGTCCGCTGATCCGGGCCATCAAGCTGACCCCGCCGCGTCCCAACGCTCTCGCCTCCAATGCGACAAAGCGACGACGGCTCTGTTCATTCAGAACAGGGGTCATCTCCCGATAGCGTTTGCGTGCGGCCCGCGCCTGTCCCGCCAGAATCATCCCGAGACGCTACGCCGCGCGACTCATCCTCGTGAATCCGGTCAACATAATCTTCTCGATCTGCGATATTTATGACTCAGTTATTTATGGATGGGCCCTAAGCCGTTTGTTGGCGAGCTTCCTTGATGCGATGCCTGGGGGGCTTGCCATGCGATTCAACCTACGAGATCAGTAAGTTGCAAGCTCACGTAAGCGGCGCGTCATCCTTATCCGTGGCCGAACTCACCCTCGATGGCGAAGGCTGACTATTATCGCAATGCACTCCGGCTCCTCTTCATCTTGGTAAGGGGCTGCGATCCCTTTTCGGATGAGAATTTTCCGAACGACGTCGGCGTCTTCGACGGGGAAGTGAAACTCCAAGCGCTCGATTTCTGGATCAGGTATCCCGACTACTTGGCCGACGAGCTCCTCGCGAAATACGTTGAGACAGGTACAAGGCGATACCTCGACACGGCTTGCCGGATATTCGACGATGAAGAGCCGGATCTCCGCCGCGTGCCGATGTTGCGGAATTATTTCGGAGCCTATGAGCCGATCGATACGGCTATCGCTCATCTAAAGGCGCGGGGGTTGGTGACCCCCAGGACGAAGCCGCTGGGCAAGGCCGCCAATCATCGCGATTTCCTTGTGAGCAGGTCGGCGTTCGAGCTCGTCGAGCGCATCGTTGCCGAACTGCCGGACTTCTATTGGTACGAATCCAGAGTCAGGCTGGTGCTCGAAATGGCCGATGGCAGGGGCGGCGGGGCCCTTAAGCAGCGGCAGCATGAGCAAAAAGAATATCATGAGACCAGACGGGGAGATCTGATCCCTACGATCGCGGAGCGCGTTCGCAAGCGTCTTGCCGATGCATTGGAGGCTGCGAATGGCTGAGCGGCGTAAGCCCAAGGAGACGGGCGCTGACTGGGTCGAAAGCATCGCGTCGAAGTCAAAGCGGAGCGCCGACGAAGTCAGGCGAATCCTCGAGCGCTACAACATCAAACCCAGAGCAGAGATCGCGATCCCGCGCCGGCTGACAATTCGATCGGTAATCTTCAACGGGCAGAAATCGGTGGGTGCGCAAACGCCCATAGATTTCGAGTGGACGGATCTCGGTCCCGGAGTGCACGCCATCTTGTCCGGTCGGAATCTCCGGGGCAAGACGACGCTCTTGTCTATCATGAGATGGTGTCTGACCGGACGGCGGTCGCTCCCGTCCGAGATGAAGGAATGGTTTGCCACCGTGAGCCTCAGGTTTACCTTGGACGACCGGACACATGAGGTTCGCCTCTCCGATGCCATGAAGTCCGAGGGGAAGTTGATCCGGTTCGACGAGGAACGGGAGATCCCGGTCCGCGTATTCGCGTCGGATAACGAGTTCGAAGAAGTGATGTCCGCATTCTTCATGAGCGAACTTGGACTCGAGAGGCTCACAAATCACACCGTTCGCGACGGGAAATCGGTCGATCAAGATCATGATTGGCCGTGGCTCTCCACCGCGATGACGATCGAGCCCGATCCTGGCGCGTTGTTCGGATCGACTCCACTCGCCGCGATGCCGCTGCGGATGATGCAGATGTTCGTCGGCATGCCCCTGGTGGGAACGCGCA
>QIAN01000542.1 GCA_003225005.1 Acidobacteriota bacterium
CGAATTGGGGTCATGGACCGAATTGGTGGCGAATTGGTGGTGGCGAATTGGGGTCACCCATTAGGGCGGATGTCAACAGGTAAAAAGGCTGCCGTTCCCAATTCTTTTCTTCTTGGGCCTGTCTCTCTGCTCGAAAATCTGTCCCGCCAGGCACTACTCGATCCTGCGATTTCGTCTGCTGATTTCGGACACTTACTCGATGGGCCATTGCCCCACCGAGGCGATCCGTTCAGTCACCCATCTGGTTCTAGCGCTAGGTCCAAAGAACCCAGAAGCTTTTCTTGTTCTTGTCTTCTCTTTCTTTTCTTTTATTAAAAGCTTCCGGGTCTTTGTCTTTCCTTCTTTCTGCAACGCCCATCCCGCCACAGCGGGACCAGAAAACCTTCAGTGCCGGTCCGTGTTCATTCACTTTGTAAAGAACTGTGGTTCGCTGGAGTCCGTCGCCGAGCCCCAGGTCCAACCCGTTGCTGACTCACGGCACGGTCGAATCGCCGGCAAAACTTTTTCTCAAGCAGCTTCACTGCGTTGTAAATTCAGCGGAGCACGGCCGCCTCCAATCACATCTGAGGGCTTTTCGCCAACCCCAATCTCTGGCTGACAACCGCGCTCCAAAATTTAAACTCTCATTTGATTTTTGCTGGTTGTCCAAACATGCGCTTGGAATCGTACTCCGTTCCGCCACTCATCAGGTGCCAGGCCGCCTTGGCCAACTTGCAGGCCAGCGCCTTGGTGGCGATGAGGTTGCTCGTCCTGGCCGCCTTGCGATCATACCACTTGCGGCACGCCGGATCGAAGCGCCGCGCAAAGTTGGCCGCCTCGACAAAGGCCCAGGCCAAATACTTGTTGCCGCACTTGGAGTTATTCTCTCCCTTCCTCTTGCTGTTGGAGGTGCGCTGGGCCGCGACCGTCCGGCAATAACTGGCAAAGTCGCCGGCACTGGCAAAACGTTTGATGTCCCCAACCTCCATGGTGAGGGTCATCCCCAAAATGATTCCCACCCCAGGCAAGGTCGCCACCTTGGAATAGGGTGGCAGCGCCCGAGCACAGGCCATGACGACTTTCTCAATTTTCTCGATGCTCTCGGTCAATTGCTCGATGTGCTTGACCTGCATGCCGGCGATGAGCTGGTTCGCCGGATGAACGTAGAGTTTCTGAGCCTCTTTTATCTCCAGGTCCTTGAGCTCGCCCAGCCGCATCTCCTGGCCGGTGGTCCGCGTGTAGAGACTCTTGAAACTGAGCATCAGCGCGGTGCGTTGATGAACCAACATCATCCGCCGCCGCAGCAAATCGCGCACGGGCCGCAGTTCGGCATCGTAGATATGGCCGGTCGGCAGAATGTCCAGGCGAAGCAGCTCGGCCACAAAGAACGCATCGTTGGTATCGTCGGCGTGCTTGATGCCGCGGTACTGTTCCATCCCGGCCGGATTGGCCAGCACCACCGGATACTGTTGCGCCTGCAGTCCATCCACCAGCCAGTACCAGTTGTAGGTGGACTCGACAGCCACTTTCTCCAACCGCGACTTGAACGGCGCCAGAAACTTCACGACCTCCTTGAGCTCGCAAGACACCTTCCGGCTCGCCAGTCGCTTGCCATCCATATCCATCACCCCGATCACCACGTTGTTGCTATGTAGGTCCATTCCTGCTACTACTTTCTTCATTGGTCGCCTTTCGGTTTTGTTGTTGTTGTTGTTGCGATTTTACGAACGACAACTCTTTTACCGCGAGGCGACCGCCTCGTCTATCGCCCTTAATGTCTATCACATCTAATCATTTGACATTTACCTTAGCCGGAATGTTGGCCCGATCCGATCTGAATGAAATCGCGCCGGCTTGGCTTGACAGGTGAACAAGCTTTGCTTTTCTTTTTACTGTCCCAGCCGCCCGAACGGGATCAGCGCATAATTGTCAAATGATTAGATGTGACCCGAATGGTGACGACGAATGGTGACCCGAATGGCAGTTACTGCGAATGGCAGTTACTGCTCGCCAGGGTACCCGATCGGAATCTGGAAAAGCTTTGCAAAAGCGGGGTCTGCCAGTTGGACGATTTGCGTCGCGCAGCCGTGAACGCCGAGACCGATTCACCGTCCAAATGAGGCTTAACCCAGCCGGATGCAGCGAACCCCGCAATAGCGCTTGGCCTATCTGGCAGGTTCGATAAGCGAGAGCACGGCGAGAGTAACTTTGTGCTCGTGGTTAGGATTACAGACAAAGGACATATCGAGCACTTTTTCACCACCGACTTCGAGCGTCGCGACGGCAAGACGATGGTCACCATCAACCACGCCCCGAAAATTGTGGCCAGCGTTGTCGTTCTGTTATTGTTTCAAACGGAAGAATTGAACCGCGTTGGTGGGGTTGAACGGATATGGGTTTAGTGCCTCAGGTAAGTCGGACCATGGTCCGATCGGGGCCGGAGCGGCCTGTAGGATACCCTGGCCAAGCCAGGTTACGGCCGGCCAGATCGCGTCTGGCAAGCCGTCCCCGTTCAGATCCACTCCCATGTGCAGAAC
>QIAN01000129.1 GCA_003225005.1 Acidobacteriota bacterium
CACGGTAAACACTGTGTTTTCGCAATGCACGTCCATTTGGTCTTCGTCACTAAATATCGCTATCGGGTGTTCGATGGCAAAGCCGTTGAAAGCCTTAGAATGATATTTGCCAAGGTCTGTACAGACTTTGAAACGACTCTGGTAGAGATGGACGGAGAAGACAACCACGTCCATCTGCTTCTCCAGTATCCGCCTAAAGTCTCTGTGTCTTCCCTAGTCAACTCTCTGAAAGGCGTGTCCAGCCGAATGCTCAGACAGGAACGGCCCGATTTGATGAAGCGGTATTGGAAGCGCGCTCTGTGGTCGCCGTCCTACTTCGCAGCTTCTTGTGGTGGAGCACCAATCAGCATCCTCAAACAGTACATTGACCAGCAAAAGACTCCCAGCTACGTCGCTTATCTCCCCGCCCTGAAGGACGGGGTTTTACGCTCCACCGGATAAAACGGCAGGATTGGTGTTCGCGGAAGACCAGAAAATACCGTTCTGGCCGTTGTTGGCGGAGACGCTGGGAGTAGCTCCCGGGTACCCAAAGCGATTACTGGTCTGGGCAACTGCAGCGGGCGACAATTGCGTGTTCTTGAACTGAAAGGCCAGGATAGTCTGACCCACTGGACCAAAATAGAGATTGCCTTGAAAAAAAGCTGGCATGGACCAGATTCCACCGGGCAGAACTCCCACAAGTTCCTGATAGATAATGTTACCGCTGGGGTTGGACTTCCCCATGGAGTTGCAATTCACGATGTACAGGTTCGAATCCTTGCCCGCGCCCGCTGCAAGCTGCCAGATGTTGCCAGAAGAGTCCTTCATAGGGGCAACAACAGGGCTCCGCCGGAGCCGAGGTCGGTGTCGGAATTATTCTCCTGCTGCTCATTTTCCATTTCAAAATAATCCGCGACCGCGAGGCCGCCTTTGGTCGAGAGCTTGAGGAAAGCATTCCCAAAATCTGCGTCGCGGGGGAAGCCGGCAGAATTCAAGTCAGTATCAAAATCGCCGTTGGCATCGAGCAAGAAGATGTTGCCGTTGCCATTCGCCGCCATTCCGGCCCCGGACCCCCAAATCGCGCAACAGCTTGCCGAAAGAGGGCGGAGTTTACATTGGCAAGAGGGCGGAGTTTACATTGGCCGGCGTAAGTATCGTTTCTTTGGAATTGAGTCCGGTGCGGGCATGATTGTTATGGTAAGTCAGACCGTCTTGGGAGTTTCCCGGCAAGGAGGTTAACCATAGAAAGCATGAAAGCAAAAATGTCGCTACAATCCGGGGGCCGCACAGGGAAACAGAGATCATTGCCTGGTCCATCGCTACCTTCCGGGATTCGATGCAATCTCATGGGGGAGGTTGTCGGAAGGTGAAATCCCGCCTCCTAACTGCACCTGTTCTGGCCACATCAAGCTCGTAATTTAGAACCGCGAGCGCCACCCCGACAATTGTAAACTCCCGGGTTTATCGAAGCGGTTCGTGGTCTTCAGAAGGGTCGAAAAAAAAGCTGCCTGTATGGTATAATTTCTCTTGTCATCAACTGACCCTAAGTGGGATTAATTTCAATAACTTGAAGTGATTTTCGGGCGGTTGCACCGAGCAGCATTTTAAGGCCAAGAACCGGCATCAGGGAACTCGGGTTCGGGCTTTAATCCGGGCATTCTCCACGGAGTGGAATGGCCACGAGAGAGATCACGACACCCATCATCGAGACTAAAACAAAAAACGGAAAAGTTAGCGCCATCAACGGCGGCAATGGCGACTACACTGCCGACTCCATCAAAGTGCTCGGCGGCATGGAAGCCGTACGCTTGCGGCCGGCTATGTACATCGGCTCGACCGGCGATTTGGGATTGCACCATCTGGTCTACGAAGTTGTCGATAATTCCGTCGATGAGGCGCTTGCTGGTTTCGCCGACAAGGTTGAAGTCACGATCCACATCGACAACTCGATCACGGTAGTCGATAACGGCCGCGGCATTCCCGTGGACGACATGGACATTGACGGCGAGAAAATTTCCGCGGCGCAAGTAGTGATGACCACCTTGCACGCCGGGGGGAAATTCGATGCGTCGTCCTACAAAGTTTCGGGCGGATTGCACGGTGTGGGCGTGTCCTGCGTGAATGCACTCAGCGAGGATCTTGAGTTGGAGATCTGGCGCGACGGGGCTACCTGGCAGCAGAACTATTCCAAGGGCGAAGCCAACGGCAAGCTGAAGAAAACCGGCGCGACCAAGAAACGCGGGACGAAAGTGCATTTCCTGCCCGATCGCGGCATCTTTACCGCGACCGAGTACAACTACGACACGCTGGCGCAGCGGCTGCGCGAACTGGCATTCCTGAACAAGGGATTGCTGATCACGCTCACGGATGAGCGCACCACCGATCAAAAGACGGGCGAGGCCAAGCACGCCGAGTTCAAATACACCGGGGGTATCGCGGAGTTCATTAAGCATCTGAACCGCGGCAAGCAGGTGTTGCACGACAAGCCGATCTACATGGAGATGGAACGTAGCGGCGTTGTAATGGAAATCGGTTTGCAGTACAACGACGGTTATTCCGAGTCTGTTTTCAGCTTCGCCAACAATATCAATACGGTCGACGGCGGCACCCATCTTTCCGGCTTCCGTATGGCGCTGACCCGCACCATCAACTATGCGGGACAGCAGATGGGTCTGTTCAAAGACGTCAAAGAAAATCTGACCGGGGACGATGTTCGCGAAGGCCTGGTCGCAGTCATCAGCGTCAAGCTGTCACAGCCTCAGTTCGAAGGCCAGACCAAGGGCAAGCTGAATTCTGATATCGCCGGCGTGGTGCAGGCATTTGTGAATGAACGGTTGGGCGCATTCTTCGAGCAGAATGCCCCGATCGCCCGCAAGATCATCAACAAAGCCATCGATGCGGCGCGGGCGCGGGAGGCCGCGCGCAAGGCTCGTGATCTCACCCGCCGCAAGGGCGCGCTCGATTCCGGAGGACTGCCCGGCAAGCTGGCCGATTGTTCGGAACGCGATCCCAACCGTTGCGAGCTCTTCTTGGTTGAGGGTGAATCCGCCGGTGGTACTGCGAAACAAGGCCGCGACCGCCGCTTTCAGGCCATCCTGCCCTTGAAGGGAAAAATTCTTAACGTCGAAAAAGCTCGCTACGACAAGATGCTGGCGCACGAGGAAATCCGCGCCATGATTACGGCGCTGGGCACGGGCATCGCGAAAGATGATTTCGATCCCACCAAAGTTCGTTACGGCAAGATCATCCTCATGACCGACGCCGACGTCGACGGCAGCCACATCCGCACCCTGCTGCTGACGTTTTTCTTCCGCCACATGCAGGATCTGATCAAGCGGGGCAACGTTTTCATCGCGCAGCCCCCATTGTTTTCCATCAAGAAGGGGAAGACCCAGCAGTACATCAAAGATCAGGATGCTTTCGACAAGGTCATGCTCAAGCGCGCCGCGGAAGGCCTGTCGGTTCGTTACGGCGAGGGTGCGGCCAAGCTGGAAAGCAAAGATCTGTCGCGCTTTATGAGCGTGCTGAAAGAGTACCTGGGCTTCTTTGACAGGGTAAACAAGCGAGTGCGCGAGGAAAAGATCACCGAACTGCTGCCCAAGTTTGATTTGGCCAGGCATGCTGACTTTGAAGGCGACAAAAAAACTCCGCCAAAGAAACTGGAACGCTTGGACAGGGAAGTTAAGAAACTGCAGAAAGATCGCGGGCTCAAGAGCGTCGATCTTAAGTTCGACGAAGAACACAACCTATGGGAGCTGCACTTCGTTAACAAGCATGGCGCCGAACACGTCATCAATTGGGAGCTGGCTTCGAGGGCCGAGTGCCGGCAGTTGATCTCCAAGTACAAACAGATCGAGCCTTACATGGAGCCCCCCTTTGTGGTGGAAGTCGTGGCCAAGGCCGCGTCCGCCAGCGGCAACGGCGACGAGGCAGCCAACGGCGAACCTTCAGATACAGCTGAGGACGGTGAAGAGAAGGCCGGAAAAAAGACAGCCAAAGCTGCTCCCAAGCGCAAGCTCGAAGTTGAACTCGTCGAGAAATCAAACGCCCGCGACCTCTTCGATTATGTGCTCGATGCGGGCAGCAAAGACTTCACCATCCAGCGTTATAAAGGCCTGGGCGAAATGACTGCGCCGCAATTGTGGGAAACCACCATGGATCCCGAACGCCGCACTCTGCTCTCAGTCAAGCTCGAAGACATTGCCGAATGCGAAACGATCTTCTCCACCCTGATGGGAGAGGATGTGGAAGCGCGTCGCAAGTTCATCGAAGAGAATGCGCTGGATGTAAAGAACCTGGATATTTAACCCGTCGGCCTATGGCTTCTTGGTTCCGAGTTTTCGCGCCGGCCGTAGTTCGTTGAAGTCCGGCATATAGACCCGCAGGCCGTTCTCCGGGGTAGTTTTGGAATACCCTGCCACCAGCTGATCTTTATAGTGGTCGAGAAAGAAATCGAATGGATCTTTCGGATCCCTATCGATCAGGATCATGTCGGCATCGGACATGGTCAGCTTGCCGAACCGCAACCGCGCTCCGCGGTATGCCATATAGTTGCCGTGGGTGCCAGCCATTTCTCTAGCACGCCCGCCGTCGGTGGGAAGCGTGCCGAATACCAGCACCAGCTGCGCACCCTCAATTCGAACCCTGGTCACACGCCCTTCGATCCGCGGTGGCGGCAGAATTTGCTGCACATCAATTAGCAAGTCGTCCCCATCTACCCGAATGCCGCGTACCTTCTTCGTGCTAATCAGATTTGCGATCTTCACGCCCAGCAAATCCATAATCCCCTTCACCGGTACGTGTGCGGCTTTGATCTTCTGAGTGTGAATACGGATTTCACCGTTGTCCGTCGCGGACAGACTGCCTTCGCTCTCGAAGGCAAGATCGCCTTTGAAATGCAACTTGCCTTTCACAGTGAGAACATTTCCGTCAGCAGTAATCGCGAGTTGTTGGAGAGGCGCATCCGAGGCGCCGAAAACCTGCTGATTTAACACAGTCGAGAGCGCATCGGTTCCCATCGCTATCTCCGCCCCAGCGACTCTCAGGGTGAACGAATTCTTGTCGTCGAAGATCACAGGGCCTTCTGGGTTATCGGGAATCAATTGTCCCAGCAGGTCACGAATGTGTACTGTGATCTTGTCCGTGAAGTGATACATCACATTGTGCATCTCAGTCCGCACGGCGGCAGATTCGGAAGCTGGTTTCGATTCACTTCGGACGGAGATCTGAGCCAGGCAGACAATCGCTATCAGGATCAGCCTGAATGTTCTGGAAACTGGCACGGAAGATAGATGCAGAGGAGATGGTTAGGGTGAACCTTAGGCTTTGTCCAGATTTGGTCAATGCAACGAGGCTGGTTGTCTCGTGCCGGCCTGGCAGCAGAGAACATCACCGCCGGACTCAACTCAAAGGATCCGGCGGTCCACCAGTTGCGGGGCAGTTCCGTCCAATTCTTCACCTCGGACTGAGGGCTGGCCACGCACTGCCACTTACCATCCGGCATCTTCACCCAGGCCGGCCGTCGCTCTCCACGCCTTTCCCGGTCCAGGCGCCAGTGGCCATTCGGGTGTTGCCATAGACCATCACCTGGACGTCGCTGATTTCATTCTGCTCCCATGTGCCGCCTTTGAAATGCGATAACCATTGGGCTTTGCCAGCCGCTTTGCCATTCCACATCGGTGTTGATGAAGCCCTCGGCCGGCATGGGTGCAACCACGGCGACATGGCCAATCTTCTCCTGCTCCGGTCCACTGCTGTTCGAGGCGGAGGCGAACCACGGCAGCGGCAGCGGCAACGTCCTCAGTCTTTTCCTCGGCTGACAACGAAGAGGAACTGCGACCCAAGGCAGCGTACGGATCCGCCATCAGAGCGAATAGTTCTCTCCCAGGGAACTCCCAAGATTGAGTTTTTAGACGTACTAGACCTTAGCGCGTCAACCCCATGGCGACAGGCTTCAAGCTCGTAGACGAGTGGGGACGGGTTACCTCGGGTTACTTTCGATCGCCCCCCAGTCAGCGCAAACACCACGCCAGCCGCAACTTCCTCCGCTCTCTGCGTTCTCATGGTGGACCGAAATCCTCCCCTTCGGCCGCTCACCATTGAGGAGAGAACAAATGAGAAAGCTTCTGTTGTTTCTGTTTGCGCTGTCGAGCCTCGGGTCTGCGCAGGAAAAGGCCGTAGAGGAGAACTATCAGCCGGCCCTAACCATCTACAACCAGAATTTCTTCGTCGCCCGCGAGCGTTTCTCGCTCGACTTGAAGCCGGGAATCAACCGGGTGGAGTACGCGGGAATCGCCGCACATCTCGAACCAGATTCGGTAATCCTCCGCGATCCCGCCGGACGCGCGCTGCAAATTCTTGAGCAGAACTACCGCAACGACCCCATTTCGCAAGAACTGCTCCTCTCGTTGTATGAGGGCAAGAGCATTGCATTCGTCATCGGGCAGAACGGAGAGAAGTTCCAAACCGTCAGCGGCAAGATCGTCCGCAGCGGATATGTTTCCAGCTCAACCTACGCGCCCGGGTATCCGCAGCCGGCTTACTCCCAGCCCATCATTGAAGTGAACGGTGTCCTGCGCTTCGGCTTGCCCGGGCTGCCGCTGTTCCCTGCGCTCACTGGTGATTCCATTCTCAAGCCCACTCTGAACTGGCTGCTCGAAACCAACAATCCCGGCAAATTTGACGCCGAGCTTTCCTACGTAAGCGGCGGCATGAGCTGGCAGGCCGACTACAACCTGGTATTGACTGACCAGCCAAGGGGCCAGGCAAACGGCAAAACCGATGTGCTCGATCTGGTGGGATGGATCACCATGCGCAACCAGAGTGGCAAGACCTTCGACAATGCACGGATCAAGCTGCTCGCGGGAGACGTCAGCAAGATTCAAGAAGGTAGCATTGCCAATCGTCTCTACGCGGCGAAATCGATGGCCATGGAGGTTGATGCGGCAGCACCGGTAGTGCGAGAGAAATCCTTCGACGAATTTCACCTCTACACTCTGGAGCGCCCCACTACGCTGCACGACCAGGAAACCAAGCAAGTGGAATTCGTGCGCGCCACCGGTATCCGCGCGCAGCGCATTTACGCTTACGACGGCGCCAACCTTGCGCAACAGGGCTATTACAGTCCGGACCAGGTCCGGCAGGACGCGAATTACGGCACGCAGTCGAACGGCAAGGTGTGGGTGATGGAGGAGTTCAAGAACTCCGACACCAATCATCTGGGCATCCCGCTGCCCAAGGGCAAACTGCGTTTCTATCGCAGCGACACCGATGGCCATCTCGAATTCGTGGGCGAGAACACGATTGACCACACGCCGAAAGACGAAACTATCCGGGTCTACACCGGCAACGCCTTCGACGTGGTCGGCGAACGCAAGCGCACCAACTTTCATGTGGAGTCCAACCAGCACTGGATGGACGAATCATTCGAAATCCGCGTCCGCAATCACAAGAAGGAAGCCGTGAACGTGCGCGTAGTCGAGCACCTTTACCGCGCCATCAACTGGAAGCTCGCCGACCAATCGCAGCAGTCACGCAAAATGGACGCGCAGACGGTCGAGTTCCCCGTGTCGGTCGCAGCCGATGGCGAAGCGGTGGTGACGTATACGGTGCATTACTCGTGGTAGCCAGCGCGGATCAGTGGTTCGGCCGGCTATGGATTCATGGCTATATCAAAAAAGTCCCGCAAGGCGGCTTCTCTAAGCCGTTCTTGAATCGCGCAGGAGGAACGTATGCTCATCGCGTCGCAATCCGGTGCATTCTAAGCAAGGACGGTCCAGGGAAGTACGGTGCAGCAATCGATTGTTCTTTGCCCAGCCAAACAGGTCCGCCGGCAGCTCAGGTCGCACCCTCGCCGCGCTAAGGTGAATGGCGAAAAAGCACACGCACAAATAAAAAGGGACGCAACCTTCGCGTCCCTTAATTTGGTCTAGATCTCCAGCAGCCGAGCTTTTTGCTGGGAGCTGACGCCGTGTTATTGAATCAGCGTCCCGCCATTTCCCCCATTAGGCTCCTCATCCGGCGGGATCACCACGGCCGCCGCCACCCGATCTCCCGGCTCAATATTCAGCAGGCGAACGCCCTGAGCGTTGCGGCCGGATTCGCGGATGGTCTTCGAGTCCATGCGAATGATCTTGCCGTACTGGCTGATCAGCATCACCTGCGACTCTTCCTCCACCTGTGCGATGCCCACCACTTTGCCATTGCGCTCCGTGGTTTTGACGTTGATCACGCCTTTACCCCCGCGGTTGGTCAGGCGATACTCGTCCGCTGGAGTGCGCTTGCCGTAACCGTTTTCGGTAACGGACAGAATCAGCGTGCCTTTCTTGCCCACCTCTATCACTTCAGGCTCGCCTGATTCAGAGGCTTCAGCTTTCGCAGCAGGTTTCTCCGGTGGGGCTCCAGGCTTCGGAGTCGTCGCCATGCCGACCACGTAGTCGCCCTTCTCCAGATCGATGCCCCAAACCCCATAAGCATTACGGCCCATGGGACGGACATGGCTCTCGTCGAAGCGCACGGCCATGCCCTCATGCGAAGCCAGGAAGAGAATTTGCTGGCCATCGGTGATGCGCGCGGCCACCAGTTCATCGCCTTGCTCAATCCCGATGGCGTTGATGCCGCTGGAGCGCACGTGCATAAACTCCCTCAACTCCGACTTCTTCACCAGTCCGTTGCGTGTCGCGAAGAAAACGTACTTTCCTTCTTCTTCCAGATTACGCACCGCCACCATGGTGCGCACCGTCTCGCCGGGCTGCAAAGCAACCAGACTGCCGATGTGCTTGCCTCTGCCCGCGGCACTTACATCCGGTATCTCATACACCTTGAGCCAATAAACCCGGCCCTTGTTGGTGAAGATGAGAATGTAAGCATGCGTGGACGCGATGAAGAGATGCTCGACGAAATCCTCGTCCCGCGTCTTCATGCCGCTGCGTCCCGTCCCGCCGCGCCGCTGCATGCGGTAAGTGGAAATGGGCGTCCGCTTCAAGTATCCGGAATGGCTGACGGTCACCGCGACCTGCTCATCGGCGATTAAGTCTTCCAGCAAAATCTCGGCGGCTTCGTCTTCGATCCGCGTACGGCGTGCGTCGCCGTAGAGCTTCTTGATCTCTTCCAGTTCCCTGATGATCACGCCCCGTAGTTTCTTCTCCGAGGCCAGAATCGATTCGTATTCGGCAATGTTTTCCCGCACCTGCTTCAACTCGTTGGCAATTTCGTCGATCGAGAGCTTGGTCAAGCGGTGCAATTGCAATTCGAGAATGGCGTCTGCCTGCTTACCCGTGAACGGTTTTTCCGGATCGAGCTTCGGAGCACGCCCGGTGGTGTTGATGTCGATCTTCTTGCCGCCGAAATACATCACCAAATGCTCGCGGGCATCGGCACGATTAGTGCTGCCGCGGATAATCGCGATGACATTGTCCAAATGATCGAGCGCCGTGAGATAACCTTCGAGGATGTGCTCGCGGTCGCGCGCCTTCGACAGTAAATAAGCGGTCCGCCGGCGCACGACGTCGACGCGATGGTCGATAAAGTACTTAATCGTTGGGATCAGTCCCAGTTCCCGCGGCTGTCCGTGGACCACAGCCAGCAGGATCATGCTGAAGCTTTCCTCCATCTGCGTGTGCTTGAACAGCTTGTTGAGCACAATCTGCGGTTCTGCGCCGCGCTTCAGTTCGACCACAATACGCATACCGTCGCGGTCACTCTCGTCTCGGATGTCGGAGATGTCCTCGATGTCCTTGTCGTTGACCAGTTGAGCGATGCGCTCCACCAGCCGCGCCTTGTTCACCTGATAAGGAATCTCGGTGACGATGATGGCCTGACGATCTTTATTGAAAGTCTCGATCGCGGCCTTGGCGCGCATCATGAAGCGGCCTCGGCCAGTGCGGTAGGCCTCGAAAATCCCCGCCCGCCCATTGATGATGCCCGCGGTGGGAAAGTCAGGCCCCTGCACGAATTTCAGAACTTCCGCCAGTTGCGCGTTGGGATTGTTCACCAGCGTGATGGTGGCATCGATGATCTCAGTCAGATTGTGTGGCGGGATGTTGGTTGCCATGCCCACAGCAATTCCGTTCGATCCATTCACCAGCAGATTAGGAATGCGCGAGGGGAGCACGTCAGGCTCGACTTCGCTGCCGTCATAGTTCGGGCGGAAGTCGACGGTTTCCTTGTCCAGATCCTCAAGTAACGAGGTGGCGACGCGCGTCAGCCGCGCCTCGGTATACCGGTCAGCCGCCGGAGGATCTCCATCCACGGATCCGAAGTTGCCCTGACCGTCCACTAGTGGATAACGCATGCTCCAGGGCTGGGCCAGCCGCACCAACGCGTCGTAAACCGCCAGGTTTCCGTGCGGATGATACTTGCCCATCACTTCTCCGACGATTCTGGCGCACTTGCGCGTGGGCCGGTTGGGAGCGAGTCCCATCTGCTGCATCGTGTACAGAATGCGACGGTGCACCGGCTTCAATCCGTCGCGCACGTCGGGCAGCGCCCGCCCGATGATCACCGACATCGAATACTCGAGATACGACTTGCGCATCTCCTCTTCAATGTTGACCGGTTGAATGTTCAGCGCGCCGGGACCTCCTCCGTCAGGAGGAGGCGTTAGGGGCAGTTCGGGATTTTGATCGTCAGCCATGTGTCAGGTCTCAACCTTTAGCCATTAACTTATAGAACTCGGTTACCACAAACTCAAAAATGCTGCCCGCAGCAGAACTCCACGCGGTGCCGGATGGGACTCCAGCGGATTGACCTAAATGATTGCATTTACAGGAACTTACTGACCATTTGCCTGGTAGAAATTATACCATGCGGCGCGGCTTATGGGGGAAAGGAGTTACTATTTCGCTTCCGAATTCATTGACTGTTTTGCCACAGACACGTGCTGACTTTCGCAGAATACGAAGGAGCCGGGCGCTCCTCTTTCAAGCCTTGGTTCGAGGCTGGCGCACGAAGGCCGAAGCCCTCGTCACCAATTCATAACAACATGATTGGGCGAGTCAGGAAGTACAAACTTAACGCCACGCTCTTGATTTGCTTTAACCGTTTGGGGAAGGTCGAGCGCCACCAGTTCAATCGTTTTGTTCCAAGTATCCGACGGCATAGTAGTCGCTGCGCGCATACAGCACCCCGTCAGCAATGGAGTACTCCCGGATTTGCTCGCGACGACCATCGCGATAGACGAGCACCGTAGGCGCGAGCTCGTGCGGCAAAACACCTGCCGCCAAAGCATTGTTGGTATTCACTTGTCCGCGCGAGACGCGAGGCCTCGAGCGCAGGGCGTTCGTTTTCCCCACATCGGGCTGAGATCGTCCGCTTTTCGCGGCAGCGCTGGCAGATATTTCCCTGAAGTCCTATCAAAGGGGATGTCAAGCGAAAAACACTTCTCCCTGAGCCGGAAGCCAGAAATATTTTCGCGACATCCAGCCCCTCCACGACATTTCCTCTTTAGCTGCTTGATCGTTTTGGCCTGTCGCGGAGCGGCCCTGTAAGCCGCGGAGCGACGAGGCCCGATGCTTCTTCCTCCCTGTGGTTTCATGTTCGCGGTCATGACGGCGCCATTC
>QIAN01000135.1 GCA_003225005.1 Acidobacteriota bacterium
GCAGCTTCTCTTTCGGATAACTTTGCGCAAGACACGATTCAATTTTGTGGACGATGCCTGCTGCTTCATTGTGGGCAACGATGATCACCGCGACGCGAGGCTGGTACGTGCTACGGCGGACCGCGCGTGGAAGTATCTGCGCGAGCATCCAGATCAGCGAGGGGAACCCAACATAGGTGTACGCTAGCACCGCCAGGGCTGCCCAAAAGACAAATTCAGTCAACGCTGCCTTCCCTCAGCAAGGCTAAGCAATGGTCCGAAGGCGATTGATCGAAATCCAACTGGTTCCAGCAGCCAAGAGCTCCTACGCAGAGCGGCCCCATGACGCGCTGGGAAGCCTGCCGCCAGCGCTATGACGCGAGCGGCTCGCGGCGAAAAACTCTACTTCCGGACGAGGGGACCTTACGATCTATCCGGATCATTTTCTGACACATGAATCCGGTTCATGAGGGTATCCTCCCAAGTCCGATGGGAGGAACCTCCGGAGGGGCGGTCATGAAAATATCGCATAAAAGCTCCCGGTGCCTTGGATCGGCGAGGCGGGACCGCGGCTGGATTGAATTTCTCATCGTTTATTCAGAAAACTTCGCCCATGAATGCCGCTGCATCAACACAACAACCCTTGCGCATGTCGGCTGACCGTCCGGAGCCGATAGCAATTGTCGGCATAGGCTGCCGGTTTCCCGGAAAAGCCAATGGCCCGGAAGCCTTCTGGCAACTGCTCTGCGATGGCGTTGATGCAATTACCGAGATACCTTCAGACCGTTGGAGCATCCAATCATTCTACAACCGGGAGGCTGGAGCTCCTGGCAAGACGAATTCAAAATGGGGGGGGTTCGTAGATGAGTTTGACAAGTTCGATGCTGGCTTTTTCGGTATTTCGCCGAGAGAAGCAGCCCGCATGGATCCTCAACAACGAATTCTCCTTGAAGTTGTGTACGAGGCGATTGAAGATGCCGGAGAAACGCTGGAGCGGCTTTCCGGATCGAAAACCGGAGTGTTTGTCGGCATATCAACAAACGACTTTAATCAGATCTTATCGGCCCGCGACGACCGCGATGCAATAGACGCGCATAACGCTACCGGCACTTCCCCCAGTATCGCTGCCAACCGCATCTCGTACTGCTTTGACCTGCGAGGACCGAGCATGATCGTCGATACTGCGTGTTCATCATCGTTGGTCGCACTTCACCTCGCATGCCGAAGTCTCTGGAGCCAGGAGAGTTCGAAGGCACTTGTTGGAGGCATCAACCTCATAGTCTCTCCGGGACCATTTATCGGGTTCAGCAGACTTTCAATGCTTTCTCCAGATGGTCGGTGTAAAGCATTTGATGCAAGCGGCAATGGATTTGTCCGCGCTGAAGGCGCCGGCGTGGTTGTTCTGAAACCGCTCTCGCATGCTCTAGCAGAAGGAGATCGGATCTATGCGCTCGTGCGGGGAACGGCAGTCAACCAGGATGGCCGCACAAGCGGTATCACGGTCCCCAGTCAGCAGGCACAGGAAGCAATGTTGCGGGAAGCGTGTACACACGCTGGTGTTGCTCCGGAAGCAATCCAGTATGTCGAGGCACATGGAACCGGCACCAATGTCGGCGACCCGATTGAAACCAACGCTCTGGGCGCTGTGCTATCTGCTAAGAGGCCGCCGGGTCAGTGCTGTATTGTCGGTTCGGTAAAGACGAACATCGGCCACCTCGAAGCAGGCGCAGGAATGGCGGGGTTGATAAAGACCGCGCTGATGCTGAAACACAAGGTAATTCCTCCGAGCCTTCACTTCAACACACCGAATCCCCTCATCGACTTTGAAGGACTCAAGCTAAGGGTCCCTCGCAAACTCGAACCATGGCCGACGACAGACGGTCCGGCGTTTGCGGCGGTGAACTCCTTCGGGTTTGGTGGGACAAATGCCAACGCAGTGCTCAGTGACGAGCCATCGGTCCACAGTGAGTCCGTGCTTGTTGAGGAACGAAGGGATGAAACCCCATACCTCCTCCCTCTGTCTGCGCGTGGCTCCGAAGCCCTGAAAGCCCTTGCTGTCACGTATAGGCATTTTTTTGGGGCACAACCGAATGGCACTCATTTTCCGTTGAAGGAATTGGCACAGAACCTCGCTCTCAGGCGGTCACATCATTCCCACCGTCTCTCCATCGTTGCTTCTTCGAAGGAAGACGCTCTGGAGAAACTTGACGCGTTCGTCGAAGGCGAGGCCCGACCGGCCATGTACGCAGGCAGAGCTTCCACCCATGACCCGAAGAAGCTCACGTTCGTCTTCTCGGGGCAAGGACCACAGTGGTGGGCAATGGGGCGCGAGCTCCTCTTGCACGACGGCGTCTTTCGGTCAGTGATCGAAGAGTGTGATGGGCTATTCAGAAGCCATGGAGCACCATGGTCGCTCATGGAAGAGCTTGCCGCGAGCGAGGATCGCTCACGCATGCAGATCACCGCGATCGCACAGCCGGCGATCTTTGCAATGCAAGTTGCTCTCGCTGAACTGTGGCGATCGTGGGGGATTGTGCCGAGCGCCGTCGTTGGTCACAGCGTGGGCGAGGTAGCCGCCGCTCACGTTGCGGGTGCGCTGAGCCTCAGTGAGGCCGCGAAGGTCATCTTCCATCGAGGCCGCTCCATGGATCTTGCCTCCTCGAAAGGGAAAATGCTCGGCGCGTCACTCACGCGCGAAGAAGCCGAACAACTTCTCCGTGGTTACGAAAACCGGGTTTCGATCGCAGCCGTCAACAGTCAAACCTCGGTGACTCTATCGGGTGATCCCGGTGCCCTTGGTGCAATTGCCAAAACAATGGATGAACGGAAGATCTTCAACACATTCCTTCGGGTCAACTATGCATTTCACAGCCCGCAAATGGAACCTGTGCGGAGCGACCTGCTACACAGCCTGAAAGATGTTGTATCCGAGAAGACCAAGAAACCGATGTATTCCACCGTGACTGGCGAACAGGTCGAAGGAAACGAGCTTGGCGCCGAATACTGGTGGTCCAACGTTAGGCAGACCGTACGATTTTCTCAGACAGTCAACATCATCGTCCGGGATGGATGTTCGACGTTCGTGGAAGTGGGGCCGCACCCGGCACTCAGCGGCTACGTCATTGAATGTCTTCAGGCACATGGTCAAGAGGGAGTTGTCGTCCCATCGCTCCGGCGTAAAGAAAAGGAACGTGTCCAGATGCTCGCGTCGCTCGGGACGCTGCATGCCATTGGCTTCCCGGTTGACTGGAATACGGTCTATCCCAGGAGAGCCAGATCCATCTCGCTGCCACGTTACTGCTGGCAGCGCGAGGCGTACTGGCACGAATCAACCGGTGAAAGAGAATCCCGCCTCGGGATCGCAGCACACCCTCTCCTTGGACGAAGGGAAATAACCGCCAACCCGACCTGGACCTCTGAGTTGGATCGCACGGGTTTGCCCTACTTGCACGATCACAGCGTGCACGGTCGAACTGTGTTTCCTGCTGCAGCATATTTGGAAATGAGCCTTGCCCTAGCAAAAGAATTATTCGCCAGAGAAATGTGCGTTATAGAGGACGTGGATTTCCAGAAGGCCCTATTCGTTCCACAGACCGGCGAAGGCCCAACTCTGCAAACGACAATCAGCTCACAGGATTCATCCTTCACCATAAGCAGCAGACAGAAGAAGGCGGATACCGAATGGAATGTTCACGCAACCGGCAGACTGCTTTCGTTGCCCGACAACAGAACAAGTAGAAAAACAAACCTGGATGAACTCGCGCGGAGTCTTCCAGAAGAAGTGTCGAAAGAGAAATGCTACGAAGCTTTCAGCGAGCGCGGCCTTCAATTCGGTGAGTCATTCCAGGGAATTGAAAGGGTGTGGCGGAAAGATGGAGAGGCGCTAGGCGTAGTCCGTTTTACAAAGGGGGTAGTAGGGGATACCGACGAGTACATCATCCATCCTGCCACCTTTGATGCTTGTCTGCAGGTTCTGTCCCAGACATTGCGCGCTGAACCGTCTGATGAAAAGAAGCTGTTCCTTCCTGTACGAGTCTCTCGCATGCAGTTCATCAAGCGACCCGGCACAACAATCTGGGTTCATGCTCGCTTGAACAAGAAAAGCACAACTACGCTCGATGGTGATATCGCGTTGATGGATGAAGACGGAACCATTCTGATTGATCTCCGTGGATTGAAGGCTCAGGCAGTTGACACTGGTGCTCATGCGCCAAACGAGATGCTTGAGAACTGGGTGTATGAGTTCCAATGGAAGCCTACACAACCAATTGAGGCGGGTTCAACAGATGCCCTCCCTCTGGGCGGAAAGCACTACTTGCTGTTTGCGGACAAGAGATTGTTCTCACGTCAGGTAGCTGCCTTGCTTAAGTTGAAGGGCAACAGATGTACCGTTGTCCTCGCCGGGGCCGGGTACAGCAAACATGCAGACGGCTCATTCGAAGTCAATCCGGCTCAACCCCATGGCTTTCGAAAACTTCTCAATGATCTGACTTCAAGCGGCGAAGCGGTTCCCGACGCATTGATTCACTGCTGGAGCTTCGACACACCGAGCCTTGCTGATACGGATGATGCGTCGCTCAGCAAGACTATCAATGCGGGTTGCATCGGTATTATGCATCTCGTTCAAGCCTTCGCAGAAACCCGTCCTTCTCCTCGATTGTGGCTCATCACAAGTGGAGCGCAAACGGTTCCAGGTCAGAAGTCACCGACCGTTGTGGCACAAGCGCCACTATGCGGGATGGGGCGAGTGATCATGAACGAGCACCCGGAATTTTCTTGCCGGATGGCCGATCTTAGTCCGGATCCTTCGACACTTGAGCTTGAGGCCCTCGTTGCAGAATTGATGTCTCCGTCCAATGAAGATGAAATCGCGATTCGTGGTGATTCACGTTACTTTCAGAGACTCTCTCGCGTCTCGTTGAAAACGTTCGCCCGTGAAGAGCTGAATCATTTCGATCCTACTAAAGTGCCAGTACGACTCGTCAACACGTCACCGGGCGTGCTCGACAACCTGAAGTTTCAGAAGCTGCAACTACTACCTCCCGGCCAGGGTCAGGTTCAGATAAAGGTATCAGCAACAGGTTTGAACTTCCGGGACGTCATGAAGGCCATGGGCGTCTATCCGTCTGACGAAGACGACCAGATGCTATTGGGAGATGAGTGTTCGGGAGTCGTCAGCGCCATTGGTGACGGAGTAAGCGATGTGAATGTTGGAGATGAAGTCCTCGCGCTGGCTCCGGCGAGTTTCAGTTCGTTCGCGATAACGAAGGCCAAGTTTGTCGCCGCCAAGCCAGCCCATCTGAGTTTTGAAGATGCCGCAACAATACCGGTCGCATTTCTCACGGCATACTACGCCCTCCACAGGCTTGCCGGAATCGCCAGTGGTGAGCGGGTACTGATACATGCTGCAGCTGGGGGCGTGGGGTTGGCAGCAGTACAGCTCGCTCAGCGCGCAGGGGCGGAGATATTTGCAACAGCTGGATCGCCGGAAAAACGCGCCTTCCTGACGTCAATGGGCGCACGCCATGTGATGGACTCCAGATCGCTCCTGTTTGCTGATGAAGTCATGGAGCTCACACGCGGTAAGGGTGTCGACATTGTATTGAACTCGCTTGCAGGAGAATCCATTCAGAAAAGCCTTGCCTGTCTCTCGTCCTACGGCCGATTCATTGAGATCGGGAAACGGGATATTTATCAGAACAGCAAGCTGGGGCTCAGGCCTTTCAAGAACAACCTCTCCTACTTCGCCTTCGATCTTGCGAAGATAATGCTCGATCGTCCAGACATCATCCATGAATTGTTGGCCCACGTCGTGCAACTGTTCGACCGTCGGGAACTCCAGCCCTTGCCATACAAGACGTATCCGCTTGGCAATGTTACCGATGCATTCCGCGACATGGCGCAAGCGAAGCATATTGGAAAAATCGTTGCGCCGGTTTCGGGCACAGATGTCGCCGTCGAACCGGAGACGCAAACAGTATTCTCTCTTCAGGACAATGCAACCTATTTGATCACAGGTGGACTCGGAGGCTTCGGTCTCGCCGTCGCACGCTGGATGGCCGACAAAGGTGCCCGGTACATTGTTCTGCTCGGACGCAGCGGTATATCAACTGAGGAAGCACGCTCTACGATAAATTCACTCAGGCGCCGAGGAGTTGAGGTTATTGTCGAGCGTGCAGATGTGAGCAAGCGAAAAGATCTCGTCCGAGTGGTTGGGCGTATCAAGGCCTCTATGCCGCCGCTACGTGGGATTGTGCATGCTGCAATGGTTTTGGATGACGGCATCCTGCTGCAACTCAACGCTGATCGGTTCAAACGCGTCATGGAGCCGAAGGCCCTTGGCGCATGGCACCTTCACACGATAACTACATCCATGCCGCTTGACTTTTTTGTCCTCTTTTCCTCCGCCACAACGATGGTGGGAAATCCCGGACAGGCAAATTATGTGGCGGCAAATGCATTCCTCGATGCGCTTGCTCATCTAAGGCACTCACTGAATCTTCCCGCGCTCACTGTCAATTGGGGCCATCTCTCCGGCACCGGCTACGTCGCACGCCATGTATTCGGGGGTTCACAACCTCACAAGCGCTCGATGTCATGGAGCGACTAATGTTAAGAAAGAAGACTCAGGTAGGTGTTATGGATATTGACTGGCAGCAGTGGGCAAGCGCATTTTCCTCTTACGCCTCACCGCGCTTTTCATTACTTGCTCCCTCCAACATTGCAGCGGGTTCAACTGGTGTGGACTACCGGCGCGTAGGAGATCTTTTGACTGCGGTGCAGCCAGGAGAGCGTCAGGCAATAGTGATATCCCATCTGCGTGAACAAATCGCCAAAGTGCTCGGGATGTCAGCGACTAAATTGGACCTCGACCAACCCATCAATAATATGGGACTTGACTCATTGATGATGGTGGAACTGAAGAACAGAATCGAGAAGGAGGCATTCATTTCGCTCTCGACCGTTGAGTTGATGGTTGGACCGAGCATCCGGGAATTATCAAAAGTGCTGCTAGATCAATTCACTGGAGTGGTCGAGCCATCGGCACGTAGAACGCCCGGGCAAACCGAAACGCGACGAATTGCCGAGGATCAGGGCGGAGCTCGTGATGAGCTTACTCGTAGTAATTAGACGCCCGCAACACTGATAGTCGCGCCCAAGACCCGCTCGCGACACGATGCCATCTGATCGCGCACGCCAGCCGGGGCGTTTCCTCTTGACGCCGGTTGGTTCGATGGGTGACGTGCACCCATTCGTCGGTCTTGGCCGGTCGCTCAGGGCGCGGGGCCACGACGTAACGCTCCTCACGGTGGAGCCGTTCCGCGGCATCAGCGAGCGCGCCGGCCTGCAGTTCATCGCGACGCACTCGGCCGAAGACTTCGATCGGTTCACCAGGCACCCGGATCTCTGGCACAGCCGGAAGGGCATGACGCTCGCGCTCCGGACGCTCGCGTCCATGCTGCGCACGGATTACGCACGCATCACCGAGGCCTACGAGCCTGGGCGCACCGTCCTCGTCGGTCAAACGTTTAGCTTTGCCACGCGCGTGTTCGAGGAGGTCCACGGCGCACCTGCGGTGACGATTCACCTGGCGCCGTGGATCTTCCGCTCTGACTTTCAGCAACCCACGCACATTCCGGGCAGGGATCCATCGGGCCTACCGCGATGGCTGAAGCGCGCCGTGTGGTGGATGGTCGACCGGTGGTTCATCGATCGCGAGATACTCCCGGAGCTCAATCGCTGGCGGCACGAGCTGGGTCTGCCGCCGGTGTCTCGTGTGTGCAAGCAGTGGATGCACTCGCCACGCCGTGTAATTGGTCTGTTTCCGGAATGGCTGGCCGAGCGGCAGCCGGACTGGCCGGGCCAGCTGCGGCTCAGCGGGTTTCCGCGGTACGACGAGTCCTGCGATCATGCGTTGAGCCCGGGACTGCAGGGATTTCTGGACGCCGGCACTCCGCCGATTCTCTGCACGCCGGGATCGGCGAACCGCGCGGCGGCGGCGTTCTTCAGCGCCGCGGCTGACGCTGTACGCCGGCTGCGCCGCCGGGCGCTGTTTCTCACACCGTACCCGGAGCAACTGCCCGCATCGCTGGGCGCGGACGTCTGGCACGAGCTGTACGTGCCGTTTTCGCATGTCCTGGCGCGGTGCGCCGCCATCGTGCATCACGGGGGCATCGGCACGTGTGCGGAGGGCCTCGCCGCGGGCGTGCCGCAGTTGACGATGCCACTGGGGTTCGATCAGCCGGATAACACCATGCGCCTATGGAGGCTCGGCGTCGCGCGATGGGTCGTGCCGCAGCGTTTTACCGGCGAGCGCGTCGCGACTGAGCTGTCAGCGCTGTTGGAAACTCCGAGCGTGACCGAGCGCTGCCAGCACTGGGCCGCCGCCATTCACCAGCAGGATGCAGTGGGGGAGACCTGCGATCTGCTTGAGGAGCTGGCCGCCGAGCGTGTGGCGACGTAAGGGTCGGGAGCGCTTGAGGGCTTCGATCTGTACGACAACCGGTATTTCTT
>QIAN01000133.1:0-1666 GCA_003225005.1 Acidobacteriota bacterium
TGGCTGATGAAGTTATACCTCACGGTCACATCCGCGACCTGGCAGATACTACAGGCGCCTCCTTGGTTCTTTGGGGTCAATAGGATGCCGAATCCCACCTGCGAGAAACCGCCCCAGGAGTTTTCCATAATATTGCTGTCGAGCAAGACGCGCTGCGCATTTTTCAGTTCGAAGTGATTCTTGACAATAAAAGGACTTCCGTCTGTTCCACCTACGTACCCGGCCTGTCCTAGCATCCACGTCAAAGGTTTAAACATATGATTGCGGCGAATTTCAATATCAGCTGGCGTCAGAGTTGCCGCGCCTCCACCGAATAGGATACTTTGCCCCGAAGCCTCAAGGAAGTTGTCTACGATCTTGTAAGGTCCCATCGGATTGTCGCCAACACCCCCATGGATTGCCTGAGCATCGGTGCAAGTTCCGGTGCGCGAGACGCAGTGAAAATCGGTAAAGAACGAATCCACAACCGATATGTATGTACCTCCTCCCAGTGCGACTCCCCGCATGGTTTCGTCTTGAGCAGTGCCGTGCATCCAGACTCGATCAAGAATAATGTTGTTGGCCATGTCGCCAGTCACAATCGACGATAGCGCGTAGACTATACCGATCCCGGAAAGGCGGGTGACTTCGAGACCGATCAGGCGGTAGTGGTTCGCACCCGCAGCAAAGACGATGGGGCCACTGCCAACTTGTGCCATCACCAACTTCGCCATCACGTTGGTGGTGGAAGCGCAATTAAAAGCGGGGCGGCCGGGTAGCGACGAGACGCCCGCGTAGCAGGGCGTAACGCGGCTGCCTTCCGCAGGCAGAGTAGAATCGTCGGCGTTAGTACGGACAACGATCCAGTGGTTGTCATCGCAGCTCTTGGCCGGGAACGTGAACCTTCCGGCAAAGGTTGCTCCCTGTTGCAGCGCAATCGTGTCGCCACAGCTAGCGCTGTTCAGCGCGGACTGCAAACCCGCTGCGGAGTTTACGGTTATCGTGCTGCCGGGAGCCGGCGTATTCGCCATTGCCGTCTGGATGTAAGTCCGGGGTAGTTCTGCAGGTCCGTCGAAGTCGCTGGCGGAACCCGCAGCAACTGAAAGTGTCAAAGCATGCGTGGAGGTGTTCCCCGAGAGATCGGTGACTTTCGCTGTGAGGGCATAAGATCCGCCCACAGCGGTCGTCCCGGCGAGGATGCCGGTGGAGGCTTGTAACTGGATTCCGGCGGGCAATGCTCCGGAGGCGAGGCTCCACCGATAAGGTGAAGTACCGCCGGTGGCTGAGAGGGAAGCGCTGTACGGCATCCCCGCATTGGCCTCGGGCAGCCCAGAGGTTGTGATGGCCAGCGGAGGTGGCGGGGTCACATTCACGGTTGCTGTGGCGGTCAGGCTATGGTCCGTCGCGCCGGTGGCGGTCACCGTAACCTGCGTGCTGTTGCTTACCAGAGGTGCCGTGAACTTGCCGCTGCTGGAAATAGTTCCGGCCGTTGCGGACCAGTTCACCGCTGTATTGGAGGCTCCAGTAATGCTGGCGCTGAATTGCTGAACTCCCTGCGCGACCAGCGTTGTGATGCTCGGCGAAATTGTCATGCGGGGTTGCTGATTGCTGCCGCAAGCGGCGGCGACGACAATGTGGACCACACCCTTGCCGTGGTCATCTAGCGGGGGATCCGAAACCAACAGAA
>QIAN01000133.1:1705-2880 GCA_003225005.1 Acidobacteriota bacterium
ACTTCCGCCCCCGCTAGAAAAAAGGTAGGGTGCGGTTCCGCCACTGACGGAAGGCACCGCATTGTAGGCGACCCCGACCTTGGCTGTTTGCGTCGGAACTGAAACTGTGATCTCTGATGGCGAGCTCTTTCTGTTGGCATGGCTCGAGCTGTCGGCGTGGCTCGAGCTGTCGGCATGGCTCGAGGGTGAACTCCCTGCCAGGGCCGATCCACAGCCAACGGCGAGAGCGGCAAGGAAAAGCAGGATAACTAAAGCGAGTAATTTCAGAGATCCGTTTCTGACGTCCGACAAACTTGTTGCAAATCTCCGGTAATCGATATCGTGCCGCATTCAGGGCGCATCCTCGGAACGGAGTTGGGGACCGTCGTTCAAGTCCTTGATAAACACTGTAGAAAAAGGAGGACGGGAAGGGCAGATAACGTTTGTTCAGGGCCTTTCGAGGGGCGGCTGATTCCCCAGTTGATCGAGCTCCACTCGCGATGGAATTGCACGACCGTGACGTAGCGCTTGGTATACCCACGCAAACAGTGCAGAGTTGATCATGCAGAAGTAATAGGGGAGCCGGAGGATCTTCGGCCGAAGGCTGAATATAGCGCCCAGTACCGCGAGAGCATAAAAGAGCACTTGCCCAAGAAGCAACCAGTTGTAGGGGAACTGTCTCCGCAGGGCGAGATTGGCAGCGAGGGCCACAAGCAGGGATAATGGCGCCAACAGTCGACCGATCTTGTGAGAGAGCAGGCACAACAGCACGAACGGCCGGGGCGGCCAGATCAGGCTTTTTATCTCTCGCAATTGCTCGATGTTTCCGGTGGTGATCCGCACGCGGCGGGAGAATCCTTCCATTTCATGGGCTTCTTCAAAAGCCACGGCGGTTGGTTCGTAGGCCACCCGGTAGCCATGCTCGAGAATGCGAATGGGGATCGTGAAGTCGTCGTTAATTGTGTCGGCGGAAGGAAACGGATAGAGCTCGCGACGAATAGCATACAGGGAGCCGTGTGCGCCCGTGAATGCGCCAAGATTGGCCTCCTGTACCTTGAGGAAGGTTTCGTACTTCCAATAGAGATCCTCTTGCGATCCGATGCGGGCCTGATCCGTCTTCAACAGGCGGTAGACTCCGCTGGCTGCGCCGACACGAGAGTCGCTGAAACACTGAACAAGCTGGCGGATGGAGTCCT
>QIAN01000133.1:2939-5358 GCA_003225005.1 Acidobacteriota bacterium
GCTTTCAGCCCCGCCAAAAGACCGGACAATTTCTGCGGTCGCGTCCTTCGAACCGTCAGACGCGATGACGATTTCGAGTTTGTCGGCCGGGTAATCGAGCGCGAGACTGTTGCGAATCTTGTCCGCGATGACGGCAGCTTCGTTGTAGGCGGCTACAAGCAGCGAGACCGAGGGCTCAACCGGCTGTTTCCTGGCCGAAGAACGGAAGATCGCCTGCAGCCCCCACAGCAGGAGGGGATAACCAACGTAGACGTAGACCGAGAACGCGGCGGAGATCCAGAACAAGAGCCTGGCCATCGTCTTAGATTGCCGTGGACCGCACGCAATGCAATTGGCCTAGTATCTCGTGTGAATCCACGCGGAAACCGGCACGCTGCAAATAGTCTTCCACCTGTGGCAGAGAGAAGAAATAGACCGGGCAGCCGTCAGCCTTCAACCGCACTTTGCGAATGGCAGCGCGCATCGTGCCGGCACGGGGCCAGGCCGACAGGAAGGTCGTGTTGGTAATCCCGCGGATGACCTGCAACCTGGGCAGCGGGTCGGCGATATAGTCCCAGAATCCGATGGCAATCACCATGTCGAACTTTTCGTTCGTCTTCCAGTCGAGCACATCGCTCAATACGAGCTGGCAACGACCTGCGACGCCTTCTTTTTCGGCAAGCTCCCTGCTCAGTTTCAGCATCTCCGGCGCGAAGTCGAGTCCAGTAACCTGAGCTCCTCGTTTTGCCAGGCTAGCGACAAAGCGCCCGGAGCCACATCCGACGTCGCATATCCTCATCCCGCGCGTATCTCCCGCANNNGGTCCAGGCCGCGCGCGAGCGGGTTCTTCTTGCCCGTATAGATGGCATCGAAATCATACGCAATGTTGCTCCAATATTGCGCGATCTGTTGGGCTTCGTTAATTTTTGTGTCGGTTCCAGGCATAGAAGTCAAAATCCTTGGCCGAGTCGGCTAATCCACTCTCGCGGAAACTGGTGTACTTTCCTTCCTGCAGCACGCTCTGAAAACGGTCAAACGTCCGGGACAAGTTGGTATAGTGGCGAAACCGGGATTTCAGACTTCCAGGCAAGCGCGGCTGTTCGGGATCGACTTCCCAGGGATGGATGTAGATCACGATGGGTACACCTTCCTTTTGCACCCGTTTCAATCCCAAGCGGGTGTAGAGCTGGGGCAGCAGGCGAAGGTATCCCCCGCCGCCCACCGGCATATTGTGTCCCGCTAGGCGAAAGGTGGTGATGGGAAACTCCGTCATAGGGCCGGAAGGCGTCTGAAAACGGAACGGGGCGCGAGGGGCACCGGGCATCCCGTAGCGGTCATGGCGGATGGGATAAATGCTGGAGTCGTAGGCAAATCCCAGTTCGGCCAGGATCTTGAGCGCCCAAACTGAGGAATCGATCACGGAGTAGGTCGGTGCGCGATAACCGTAAACTGGCTGGCCCGAAATCTGTTCAATGACGTTCTTGGCGCGGCGGGTATCTTCCCGAAATTCAGCCGGATCCAGTTTGTAGATCAAGCGATGCCAGTAAGAATGACAGGCCAGCTCATGGCCGCCGGCCGCGATCTCGCGGACCAGACCCGGGAAACGTTCGGCAACCCATCCTAGTATAAAAAATGTGCCGTGTAAGTTGAGCTGGCCCAGCAATTCCAGCAGGCGACGGGTATTCCCCTCCACCCGGCTGGCATAGCTATCCCAGCGGGCGCGGTCCACCACCCCGGAGAAGGCTTCGGCGTGGAAATAGTCTTCGACGTCCACCGACACGACATTCTTAGGCATTTCTTCTGCCATTCGCTGTGGATCGACCCCAGAATCCTTTGTTTAGTATGGCTCTTCGTCCGTAGTTCAGAACCCAAGTAACCCAGTTAACGCATATCCTTGACCGCCTGGAACCGACCTTGCTGGCGATTGCAGCCCAGGATTGCCCTAGCACCGCACCGTTCCGGCATCAGGGATCCCCCCGTTTTCGGGAGTAAGGGAAGGGGGAAACATCGACACCATTAGATTGCGAACGCACGTTCGCAGTTGCCGGGCGCAGATGCGGGTTGCCTCCAGATTCCCGAGATAGGGATCTGGAATCTCCAGATATTGCCAGTGCCCTTCCCCGTATGCGCTGAGCATGTAGATTTTTTCCCGGGAGCGCGGATAGCGCGTCAGCAGTTCCGCCTTGTTCTGAAAATCCATAGCCAAAATACAGCCAGCCTGTTCCACTATATCTTGAGTCAAAGGTTTGGCGCGGTGCCCAGCCAGCGAAATACCCAGATCCGCGGACGCCTCTTGTGCCCAGAGATGGGCGTCGCGCCCGGCGCTGGCATGCAGACCCGCCGACATGATGCGGACTTGCTGCTCCAGCCCCGCATCGCGTAAAGCCTGCCTCATGAGAAACTCCGCCATGGCGCTCCGCATGATGTTGCCATCGCAGAC
>QIAN01000134.1 GCA_003225005.1 Acidobacteriota bacterium
GCTTTACTCTCTCACGCGCTCACCGCGGCAGCGCCTTCGCTGATTTAAATAATGACGGAAAAATCGACGTTGTTGTTAGTGCGCTCGGAGAAGCCGCGGAGCTTTGGCAGAACGTCAGCCCCGACGTCAACCATTGGCTGATCCTGAAGCTGATAGGCACGAGAAGCAATCGCGACGGGATCGGCGCGAAGATCCAGTTAGGCAATGTGTTCAACCATATGACCACCGCCGTGGGCTACGCTTCCTCCAGTTCGGCAGGCGTGCACTTCGGATGTGGCAAGCTCGACAAGATCGAGCGCATTGAGATTCGCTGGCCAAGTGGGGTAGTCCAGGTGTTGCGCACCGTGCGGACCAACCAAGTTCTCGAAGTCCACGAGCCTTCGAAATAGCTGGTACATTGATGGCTGTTTAAGGAGCTGTGATCTCCACCTCTTGTTTTGCAGCTTCTCTGGCGGCCACGGCAGAGCCCTGAATCTTCTGGTACTTCAGGAGTGCTTGTTTCGAGAGGCTGGGCTGGCCACTGGCCTGGTATGCGCTGGCCAGTTGGTAATGCAAGCTGCCGTCTTCATCGGTGGCCAGCGCTGCCTGGAGATGCGGTATAGCCTGGGCTGCTCTTCCTGCAGCCAGGTAGGCGCGCGCCAAGGCCTTATGCGCGGCCAGTAATTTGGGATCACGGGCCAGGGCGCGCTTGAGCAAGGGAATCGCCTCTTCCACTCGTTGCAGGTCGACCAGCGTCTCACCCACGAGAAAACTCAATTCCGCCGAGGCCGGCTGCCCTTCTAGCAGCCTTTGGAGTATGGGTAAGGCCGCGCCGTAGTCTTGGCTGAATTTCAGGCTGATGGCCAGTTGCTTCTGAATTTGCTTGTCCGTGGGTGAAAGTTTAAGAGCTTCCCGCCATTCTTCAACGGCGTCCGCGTACTTTTTTTGGCCGTTATAGATATTGGCTTTCAGTTCGTGTTGCTCTAAAGAGGGCGGCAATTGACCGAGGCGAGTGAAGGCCTGGAGAGCCAGCTCATTGTAGGCTCGCGAACGCCAATAATGCGACTCGGGAGTATTCGCTTCTATTGTGGCGGCCAGCAGCTGAGGGAACTGTCCTTCCCTGAACTGGCACTCGAATGTGGGGGTACGGCAATCCGGTTGTGGAAGACTGAGTTCCTTCTGCTCCTCAATATTTGCCCAGTCGGGATGCTCAGTTTGACGATAGATTTCTGCCACCGCCCGGTGCAGTCCTCGCATCGCCGGTGCTTTTTCTAGTGCTCGACGGTACAGATAGAAAGCGCCGGAAAGCTGCTGCTCGCGGAGTCGAGCGTCTGCTACCAGCGCCAGCCAGTACGGAGATTCCGGTGCAGACTTCTGTAATTCGTCGAAGGCACGAACGGAGAGCGATTCGTAGCTGCGCCCCAGCCCATACCAGGCCGCTGAACTTTGGGGATCCAATTCAGCAAGCTTGTGGTACTGATAGGCTGCTTCTGCATGGCGGCCGAGCGAAAGCAAAGCGCCAGCGAGCAACCCAAGCGCGTCCCGATGATCCGGCTGCAAGCGCAGGACAATTCTGAGGGCCTCCAGACCGGCCGGCGTGTCGCCAAGCTCCAGACGAGCAGCCCCAAGGAACAGCCATGCCGGCGTCAGTTTGGGATCGAGCCGCACCGCCACTTCCAGTGGCTCGACAGATTCCCTGTCGTCTCCCGCCATATGAAGCGCCATGCCCAGGTTCAGCAGTAGACCGGGGTTGCGGGGCACTGCTTGATTCAATTCACGGTAGAGGGGAATGGCCTCCGCAAACTTACCCTGTGCCATGAATTCCTTGGCGCGCTGCGATTTCAGTGCTAAGTCGTCTGACTCATTGGAGCTGCCTGATTGCGTCAGGATCGAAACCAGGCAAAAGAGGAGCGCGCCCGCTGCTTTCATCCGAGTCCCCATGTTCCAATTAAGCTCACTTATAGGCAGATGCGTTCTCGGGCGTCAGTACGCAATTCAATTGCAGACAGAAGTAAAAACAAGGGCGCAGGCAGTTATGCCTGCGCCCGAAGAGAAAAACCGGGCACGCGCCGTCGCGTGCCCCGGCGGTGGATTCCCGACAAGTCAGAACGCCAGGCGGACGCCCAGGCGGAACTGCCGCTCGTCGAACTTGGCGCTATTGATTTCCAGGAAGCTCCCACTGGTAATATCCCCATTGGGGCTGTTGAAGTGTGGTGAATTAAAAAGATTAGAAGCGTCAATACGGAGTTGCACGCTCAAGCGTTCGGTGATGTTGACGGTGCGGAACAGGCTAAAGTCCATGTTCACGGCGCCAGGTCCCAACAGAGGATTGCGCCCTACGTTGCCATAACCAACGCGAGTCACGGGCGCAAATGCCGCGGGGTCATAGTAGGGATTGCCGCGACCGACTCCACCAAGTTTCTTGGCGGGCCCGACCTGGTCGGGCGTTTGGGTCTGATCTACTGCGTTCAGTGAAGCACCGGAGGCCGTAAGATTAAAGGGTTGGCCGGAAACGCCGCTGAAGGTACCGCTGGTTTGCCAACCGCTGAGGGCCTTCGTGGCCGCTCCGCCACCACTCACCCACGGCTTGCCCTTCCCGACCGGCAGTTCATAGACGTATGCCAATTGGAAGATTTGCGGGGTGTTGAAACCCGCCTGGGCGCGGTTGCGCCGCAGGATGTTGGGATCGTTCCAACTAAGGCCGGCCCACCCGTCATCATCCGTCCAATTGATGGCCTTCGAGTACGTGTAGGCGCCCTTAACCATGAGACCCTTCGAGAACTGCCGCGTGATAGCAGCCTGGAGGGAGTGGTAGTTGGAGCTTAGGAAGCCCTGCCAAAGCAAGGTGCTGGCGGTGCGGTTGCTGAACTGTGCAATGTTGAAAGGCTGTCCCGCCTGACCCGTGCCGGGTAGAGACGCGTTGACGTCGATGTCACCGAACTGGTGGACCGTCTGCGTACCCACATAACCCACCGAGAAAAAGAAGTTTGCTGGAAGTTTCCGCTCCACCACCAGGTTCCAGGACTCGATGTAGCCCCTCTTCAGTTCGCCAGGGCCAACGCTCCGCTCCAATGCCTGGGGCGGAAGAGGAATGGTCCCGCTGCTGATGTCGGGACAGCAGATGGGCGGAATGCCGACTGGGAGAGATCCGCCCGGAAGCGGCGCAGCTAGCGTCGAGAATGATCCTGCCGGAACAAAGCTGTTGACCCCGGCAAAGTTCGAGCCCACCGTGAGGGGGTAGAACCCGCGAAGGGGTCTGGCCAGAGGCAGCGGATCGACTGATATGCCAAAGCCTGCTCGCACCACGGTGCCATTGTTAACCTGATACGCAAATCCAACTCGAGGGGCGAAGAGCTTCTTGCTGGTGGTGACTCCCAGATGTGCGGGGTTGCCACCGATCCCGCCAAGCAACACATTGCCCGTCGTGAAGTCATAGCGATCGAATTTGAAAGCACCGTCGCGCGTCATGAGCGGATAGTATTCGTAGCGGAGACCCAGTGTGACAGTGAGCTTGTTGGTGATGCGATAACGGTCCC
>QIAN01000138.1:0-3110 GCA_003225005.1 Acidobacteriota bacterium
GTCCACAGTTGAATTCGGAAGTCCCAGGTTCGTGTGGTTGAAGGCATTGAAATTCTCCCACCGAAATTCCAGGGTCTTTCCTTCCGTGATGACGAAATTCTTGGACAGCGAAAGGTTAAACAGGTACTGCGGCGGCCCACGCAGCGAGCCCTTGGAAGCCGTACCGTTGCGGAAGGGTTGCTGCGGGGAGGTGTAAGCGGCGGGGTCAAACCACAAGTCGCGGTTGGGATTCGGGACATGGGGATTCCCAATGATGTCCGGCCGAACGCTGTTGAAATCTGTGTTGAGCAGCGGCGCGTTGGAGACGTAGGGCGTGAAAGCAGCGCCGGACAGCAGAGTAGTGACGCCACTGAAACGCCAACCACCAACAAACGCGTCCGCTACCTTGCTGGTCTTAGCAGCCCAACGGCGCCCTTTGCCGAAAGGAAGATCCCAAGTATGGAGCAGCGTCAAGGCGTGGGTATGGTCCCAGCTGGCAGGGCCGTGGTCGCCTCGGATGTTGTAGTTGTCCGAGAAGTTGTACCCACCCTCGGAGTTGGTCATGGCTTTCGACCAAGTGTAAGTCAGCAGGAAATCCAACCCGTGGGAAGTCCGCTTCTGAAGTTTTGCCTGCAGCGAGTGGTAGCTTGAGTTGTCGCAATTGCAGACGTCGTACACTCCTTGCGACAGATCGAATTTGTTGAACGGACGACGCGGACCAAGATCGCCCGGGCCTGGAACCGCCTGGTTGGTATTGCGGTTGGCAAAGAGGTGCCGGCCGACGTTGCCTACGTACGCGATTTCAGCGGTCAGGTCAGAACGAATTTCATGTTGTACGGACAAGTTCCAGAAATCCGCCAGCGGGATGCGGTAGCTGTCTAGCGGATAAAAGTAGAAATAAACTCCCACGCCGTCGGGAAGCGGAAAGCGTCCATTTGAGCCGATCGGGAACAGCGGAGGCAGCGGCGGGCCAGTCGTGAGAAAAGTGGGAACGGCGGGTGAATAAATGTTCGGCGCACTCAGGAATTGGCCGAACTGCACTGGCGGATCAAGTTCTGGATTCTGGCCGAACACGGCCCCCACGCCCGCCGCGTTGAAGCTCCGGCCATATCCGGCGCGAAGGACCGTATCTAGCCGAGTTCGGTAGGCGAGCCCAATGCGCGGCGCAAACCCGGCATTGTACGGCTTGACTCCGAAGTTTGGAGGGACGGATCCGACGCCCGCTACGAGGACCTCACTGGTGGTGGGATCAAAGCTTCCTCCGCTGCCGGGTTTCGCGCCAGTCTGCGGCAGGTAGTTTTCATAGCGAAGCCCGTAGTCAATACTCAGCTTGGAGGTGGCACGCCACGAATCTTGTCCGAAGAAATACAGCCGTGTCTGCCGGATGCTGGGATAAAAGCCAGGAGTGGTGAAATTGCGCGCGATGAAACTGGGCTGGCCGAGCAAGTAGGTCGCAAGGCCAAGACCTGTCGTGGCGCGGCCCGCGGCGATGTTATCGACGTCGGCGCTGCCCGTCACGCTGTCTGCAAAGGTCAATTCGCCTGAGCGGTGGTTCCCGCTATCGATGCGGGTGGTTTGCGCGCGGCGTATATCGACGCCCCACTTGATGGTGTGATTGCCCGTTTGTTTGCTCCAATTGTTTACCCATTGAAAGTGGTTCTCGGTTTCGCTGAGTGGACAGTTGCACTGGTTGACGTTCAGCCCATAGCCGAAGTTGAATCCGCCATCGCCGGTCACGTAAAAAGCTGGCATGCTACTGGTGTCGCTAGTGCCACGGTTGAGGCCGACCAGTCCGGCATCACTCGCTGGATTGAGTCCGAAGCCGCCTGGCCGTACTCGAACCCGATATCGAAACGTGCCAAATCGGACGTCGGTAATTAATGTTGGGTTCAATGAGTAGGTCCAACCCAAGGCGAGGCTCTGGTTGCGGACCAGCGAGCGGCCAGCGAAGTGGAAGACCGACGGCCCTCCCGCCACTTCCCCATACGCGCCCGGAGACTCCTTGGTAAAGTCGGCGATGCTGTAACGGCCGAAAAAGTGATGTGCCTCCGAAAAATTGTAATCAATGCGACCGTCGTACTGGTCGCTGTCGAACTTCTCGGAAAAACCCGCCGCGAAGTTGTTAGCGACATCACCGGGAGCACCAAAATTCGGCGCAGGCAAAAAGCCGAGCAATTGGATCATGGAGGCATTCGGGACGGGTAACACATTGACCTGGCCGCCGGAGGAGATCGCTTTACGCCCGGTCCCATCGCCAGGCGTGGGATCAAAAACCATCCCTGCCCGGGCCTGAACCACAGCACCTTCGGTGGTGGTTACGTTCACCGGGTTGGCGCAGGGACCAGGGGACGTGGTTCCGTTTGCGCAGATGTAATCACCCAGCAGCGCACTCAGGTCGCCAGTGCGCTCCGCGGCTGTGGGAACGGTAGCAATTAAGGCTCCGCCTGTCCTACGCCGTGTTCCCTGATAATCGAAGAACCCAAAGAGCTTGTTCTTCCGCAGTGGGCCACCGACCGAGCCGCCAAATTGATTCCACCGCAAAGGAGGCTTAAGGTGGGAGAAGGGATCCGCTGCGTTGAATTTGTCGTTCCGAAGATATTCAAAAAGTGAACCGTGAATCTGATTGGTTCCCGACTTCGTGGTTCCTTGAAGTAGCGCGCCCGACACGTTTCCGAACTCAGCATCGTAGTTGCTGGTGGTTACTTTGAATTCCTGTAGCGCGTCGGGGTTGGGATTGACGACGGCGATGCCCAGAATGTTGCTGTGATTCTCGGTTCCGTCCAGTTCGAATCCATTCGAGTAGAAGTACTGCCCGTTGACATTGATCTGCAGTCCGCCTTGAGGATTCTCGCTGGACGCGTGTTGGAAACCGTTCAACTGCGCCCCGGGCAGGGCCAGCACCAGCGTGGTCACATTGCGGTTGAGGATCGGCAGTCGCTCCACTTCGTTAGCCGTCAGGGTATTGCTGACGTCTGCTCGGTCTGTTTTCAGTAGCGGACCCTCGGTGCTTACGGTAACGGTTGTTACGGCTTTGCCCACGCGGAGCTGAGCATCTGCCCGCGTGGTCTCATCTACCTGCACGTCTGCGCTCGCGGAAAATTCAGAGAAGCCGGGTGCTGTGACCTTCACCC
>QIAN01000138.1:3265-69541 GCA_003225005.1 Acidobacteriota bacterium
CGCTCCGGTGGGATCCGTCACCGTGCCGGTGATGTTGCCAAACACCGCCTGGCCGACCCCGGCAGGAGGAAAGGCCAAGACTAGGAATATGCAAGCCACTACTGGAATAATCACTTTCGGGAAATGCATGATGAAAACCTCCCCCTGCAACGTTGAGTTTCACCTGTAATGCCCCGATCGACTCCCAACTGTCACTCCCGAACACCCGCCGTCGCAACAAAGCGCCTCACAGTGCCTTTTGGAACTATGCTTCTCAGCAACCTATGGTGGCATGTGACTCTCCGTCTCGATAATCTGCTGGGTGACGGACGGGCCGGACAAGGGCAGGACGTTGCCAGCTCCAGCGGAATGGAGCTTCTGAAAGAATGCCATTTCCTTTTGCTGGTTGGCTGCGTCGCCCAGCACCTTGTACACCGAGGCCAGCCGAAAATGCGCAACTTCATTTTGCGGCTCGATCCGAACCGCCTCCAACAAATGCCCGAGCGCTTCCCGCGATCTTCCCTGGCTGATCAAGCTGCTGGCTAAAGCGATGTGAGCCTGAGCGAAGTCGGGATGATATTGAACCGCCTTAGAGAAGTGCGCCAGCGCAGGCTCGAACTCGCCTCGCTGGCGATAGATCTCGCCGATTTCATATTCGGCGTCGGAGTTATCCGGCGATATGTTGAGTTCCAGTTCAAATTCCTGCAATGCTTGCTCAACCGCCTTCGGTTCCTTGGAACCCTGCAGGATTGCCCGCCCCAACCGGAAGTGAATCCCTGGCATTCTGGGTTCCATTGCCAGAACATTCCTATACTCCCCGATGGCCAGATCATAGCGCTGCAGGCTGGCATGAACTTCAGCGATCGCATAATGAAGCCACACTGAGCTGGGAGCAACCCGCATCAGTTGGGTCATCAATTCGTAGGCCCGGTCGGCGTACAGGCGCGATGAGTGAAACAGAATCTCGGGGTCATTGGGATAGCGTTTCAGCAACTCGTCAGCCACTGCCATGGCCTTATCCTGCTGCTGCAGGCCTTCATAGGCACGCTGAAGGTCCAAGCCGATGAGCCGTCCCATCTGCTTGTCGGACGGGTGGCGGAGCGCCGAGGCCAGGATGACAATCGCCTGCTGGTTGCGTCCCAACTCGGCATAACACAGCCCCAACATCGTCTCGGCCTGAGTCATCTTCGGATTCAGCTTTAGTGCCCGTTCAAAGGCCTTACTGGCCTCCAAAATTCGACCGTCCGAATAGTAAGCCAGTCCCAGGTTTGCCTGAACTTCGGAGACACCGGGGGCCAGCCCTGCGAGCTTTTCGAGGGACTTCACGGCCACGGCCCAATCCTTCGCAGCCATAGCCTCTTGGGCCTGCTTTGAAGTGGCTTCGATTTCGGACTGATTTACGTTCTGCGCAGCAAGGCTCTTCGGGATGCTCTCGAACGCGAGCATGCAGCACAAAAAACAGAACGCGACTTGCCTTGGCTCAGCCCTCACCGGCCCCCCTCGGAACCTCAGACTCACTACTCGATCACCTTCGACTGGCGGTCAACAGAAGTTTCCGATTCCCTGTATTCGCGAAAGCTTTACACCCGCAGCCCCATTCGTGTCAAGAATATCGACGTTGCCGTGGCGTACAAAGTACCTCAACTGCGCCGGCCACGGTTCCCGACTTCCGCTGCGGTGCTACTGCGGAACTCCGTTGTAATCGATGTGCACTCGGAGCGTAACGGAACCAATCGTTTGACCGTCAGCTTCCGCTCTCCACGTCAATTGCTGCCAAGTGTTGTTCTGCGCTTCCGGTGCTACAACATTTATTTGGACCGGGTAGGCATCATGCGCAGCTATGGAATAAATCATCGGACCTGGTTTCTCGGTCCAGCCCGAGGGCAAGACCGAACGCAAGGTGACCTGTTTCGGCGCGTCGGAATCGTTATGAATTAGAAGTGGGACCCAAACCGTCTTGTCAGGCCCGCCTAAGGCAGTTTCAGGCGCGAGCAATTGTGACAGATGGTCGAGATTGTGTGATCGCCAGAATGCGCCATAATAGGCCCAAGGCCCTCCGAATTCCAATGACAGTCCCTGTCGCGCTATAGGCTCGTATCCCCGTGCCCGCACGTATGGAATCGTTCCTGGTGTGATGCCCTCGAAGACATCTCCCGTGGTGCTTCCTTTCACCAGCGATTTTCCCAATACGAAGCGCACGGGCTCATTGAGGTATTGATCCAAATATTTTTTGAGATCAGCCTGGTTCGTCGGCAACTGCGACTTGTCATTCATCCATGCGTCGGAGGCAATTTTTGCGTAGGGAACACCTTTTGAAGGCGACACATCGCTGGTCTTGTATTGTGGTCCGCGGCCCTCAAGGAATTCGAAATGAGTGGCGTCGGAGAAGTAGTAGAGCTTTTTCGGCTGCCACGGATGCAGACCTTCGCCGTAGTTGCTGATGGCAGTGCGGTCGCGGGGTGCTTCTACCTGTTCGGGGAATGCCACGGGATCGCCGGCGAGGTCGAAGGCTTCGGTGGCGAGCACGCCTGCGGCCTGGTGGTCGTCGTGATTTTCGCCGGCAACGTAGAGTGGGAGCCACGTCAGAATTACTTCTGGTCGTGTGAGACGCACTAACCGCACGATCTGTTCCAAAGAGGCGCCGTGCCCCCAGGTCTCAAGCGAATGCAATACGTCCTGGCCCGGAGTATCGGGACCGTTGAGATACCAAACGTCAAGTATCCCCATGGAGGCTAGAGCTCGACGTCCTTCAATTTCGCGTACTGCGCCAAGGGATGCAGCTTGTTCATTGCCCACGGCGTTCCCACCGGCATTGCCATGTGTGCCATAAAGCACAGATACATGTTTGTGTTCCTCGTAGATGGCCTTCGCTAAATACGGAGCAGCCAAGGAATCGTCATCCGGATGCGCGACGATAAGTAGAATGTCGGCCTTATAGCGGTCGTCCGACGGTGGATTTGGCGGGGCTGCCGGCAATTGGGCCAGCGCGAGGGAGTAAGGAAAAAAACTTAACAGCACAAATCGTGAAGCCAGCGACATTCTTATGATCATGCATATTCCCCAGTTATGGCGTTACATCCTTCTGCCCCAGGCACCACACTCAGCCGGATAACCCCCGGTCGCATTAAGGCAAGTGTATTCGAGGTTGACCCAAGGGTTCTATCGAGGAATGCTCCCGAAACATTGGCGAGTCGGAGCATTTTACATCGCGCCTACGAACATTTGTGTATTCTGATCCTGCTACCAAGCCTAGACCCTCTCCACCTTATGCTGGCAGATACACCGTGGCCTCGCGATTTCGGTGCCACTCTTACGAATGTGGGTCCATTGTCCGAGGGCTTCGAACCGTCTGTTGCCTCGCCGCTCCAACCTCGTAGGCTATGTGCGATGGGACGCACGGTCTGATCGATTTCCTCCTTGTCAGACAATCATTCCAACAGCTTTCAGGCCGCAGTCAGGGTTGCCCGTCATCCAGCCGTAATCGGCGACAGGTGCCAACCGAGCTTCCAATTTCCCGCATTTTGACTTCGAGCCTGCGTTGGCGGATAGCGGCGATCAGGACAGGAACCGAGAAAGCATCCTTGCCGTCACATTCTCGCGCTGCGAGTTCTGCTAATCTCGTTGAAAACATGATCACCTCAGAACCAATCAGGTCTGCAGCGTAAACGGCCGATCAGTCAGCGATCTCTTGTTGACTAGTCATATGACTAGTCCCTATAATTAGAGTTTCTCGAACTAAGGAGGTTTGGCATGGGTTCATGGCAAGTGCAAGATGCGAAGGCCCGGTTTAGCGAATTCTTGGATGCCAGCATCCGGAAGGGTCCGCAGGTCGTCACCCGCCGGGGAGTTGAAACCGCTGTCCTTGTACCGATTAGGGAGTGGAACCGTTTGCAACAGGCTGCCCGCCCGAGTCTCAAGGACTTGTTGTTGGCGCCGAAAACTCGCTTTGACAATTTGATCCCGGAGCGCCACAAATTGCGGCGACGCACTGTCCGGGAGAGCAAATGAACAGGTACCTCTTAGATACCAATGTCGTGTCCGAATTGCGAAAGCCGCGCCCGCATGGGGGAGTGGTCGCTTGGCTCAACAATCAAGAGGAGGACCAATTGTTTCTTTCGGCCGTGACGATGGGCGAATTACAAGCAGGCATTGCGCGGACCCGCCGCCAAGATCCATCGAAGGCGAGGGACATCGAGTCTTGGGTGGATCAGCTGGCAGCTTCGTATCAGATACTGCCAATGGATACACCGTGCTTTCGAGAGTGGGGCCGTATCATGGAGCGAAAACCAGATAGATTGCTGGAGGACGCCATGATTGCTGCCACTGCACGCGTTCACCAACTGATCGTAGCCACGAGAAATGAAGCGGATTTCCGGCAGCTGGACGTTCGAATTCTCAACCCGTTTACGACGAGCTAGCTTCCTTCCGAGATGGAATCGATTGTGTGCCGGAAGTTGCCGAACGGCACGAAGCGTGGAACGGGCATAGCAGGTATTCCGCTTACGGCCGATCGGTTGGCCATCCTTCGCTTCCGGATTGCCAGTCACCCGAAAGCGACTGCGGAGTGAGTAAGCACACACCGCGCTGAACTTCTGGCCGCTACCGGGAAGTCTGAGCCTTTCTTGGAGGTCTCATCACAGGGTGCCCGCTTCTCAGGGCCATCTCACGTCCAAGCGCATAAATCTCGTCCCTGGCAGGGTCTCGCCCCAATGATCTGTGAGCCATGTACCACTGAGCAAAACCGTAAGGCGAATTAAAACAGCTCGATGGGTGCCGCATGGCCCGAGGCAGAAGCGAGTCGACCGTCCCGTGTAACCAACGCAGCTCCGAGCTTTTCGGCCAGCACAATGTAGGCAGCATCATAGGCAGAAAAATTGTTGCGCAGTTGCCAGATCCGGGGGAGGAGCACCAGATGAGGATACCGAGTAATGCGAAGATCCAGCAGATCGCGCACCGCGTCGTCAGCACGGTGTACAGGGACCACCCCTTGCTGTGCCAGACGCCGTAGCACTTGGATGACCTCAAGATCTAGCAGGTGAGGCGTATGCAGAGTTTCGTTTTGTGAATAAATCCGGTTCTCAATGCGCTGCCCCGCTGGTGTCTGAAGAAGCCAGTCAACTGCCGCAGACGCATCCAGCACGATCATCGTGCCTCGCGCTCTTCTCGCACCAAGCGGGCGGTATCGAGCTGCGCCGAAACCGGCTTACGCTTATGCAGGCGGTCGCGCAATTCTGCGAGCGTTGGCCGTTCCGCGATTTCCTTCATCTCCGCCAACAGATAGTCCGAAAGTGACATGCCCGCCATGGCAGCGCGAGCTTTCAGGCCTCGGTGCAGGGCATCGGGTACATTGCGAACCTGAATCATCTTTGACATGTTGCAAGCATACTTTCATGCTATCCACATGTCAACCGAGATTGCATTCCCCCCGCATTCCCCCCACGTCAATTCTTTCCCGCGGCAAATCCCGCATTCTGGCTACACGGCCTACACGGCCTGGGAGTGTGTCGCGCGACTTTGATAATGTCCCCATGCGGCGACATTAGAAATGTCCCCTTTTAGCGACGTTACGACAATAGAAATGTCCCCTAATCTGGAGGTCTCCACAGGAGGCCAGATTGGGAAGGACAGCGATGAGCTGTAAGGAATTGCGACGAGCCGGAGTATTGGCGCGAGTGAAAAGCGGCGAACTAAAACTGGGAAACGCCGCGGTGATGATGGGGCTGAGCTATCGCCAGACCAAGCGCTTGGCAAAACGCTATCGAGAAGAGGGAGCCAAAGGGCTGAAGCACGGAAGCGCGGGGCGGGAGTCGAACCGAAAGAAGCCGGGGAAATTCCGGGAACGAGTGTTGCGGTTAGTGGGCAAGAAGTATTCCGGGGAGGAAGGAGAGCGGTTCGGGCCGACGTTAGCGGCCGAGCACTTGGCGAGCGACGATCATGTGGAAGTGAATGCGCAGACCCTGCGGCGCTGGATGTTGTCAGAAGGGTTATGGAGTCGGGCGCGGAAGCGGCGCATGCATCGCCAGCGGCGAGAACGGAAAGAGCATGTGGGGGAACTGGTACAGATGGATGGAAGTTTCCACGACTGTCATCTAGGGCCTGCGGCCCGCGAAATTACATGAAAATTTCTCAGAGCCAAGCCATAATCCACGATGGCTCGGAGCGGCGAGATTGATCCAACAGTGGAGAGGCTGAGACCGAACGACTGTCTGATCCGGAGCGTGCGTGATAGAGCGAATAAATGGCGCGTTGTCTCTCCCCCCCGGTGGGAGCGGCGATAGCCCGAGACCCTGCTTAATGTAATCTGCGGCACGCTCTCCGCTCCCGCCAGGAGGAAGCCTATGGCGTATAGGATAGCCGGAATTGACGTCCACAAAAAGAAGCTGGCTGTAGTCGTGGCCGACGTCGAAGTCGACGACGCATACCAATTTGAGCGACGCTGGTTCGGAAGCAACCCGGAGCAGTTGCAACGGCTGGCGGAGTGGCTCATTGAGCAGCGAGTCGAGGAAGTGGTGATGGAGTCCACTGCCCAATACTGGAAACCGCTGTGGAGCGCACTCGAACGGTACTGGAAACCGAGCTGTCAAAATCGGGAAGGTGCCGGGAAAATGTCGGGAACACTCCATCTGGCGCAAGCATTGTCCAACCGCGGACGACGCGGGCGCAAGAAAGACTTTCCGGACGCGGAACGTTTGGTGAAGTGGTTGATTTCCCAGGAGCTGACTTTGAGCTTTGTGCCCGATACCGAACAGCGACTGTGGAGGACACTCACACGCACAAAGTATCAACGGACGCGGGACAAAGTCCGTCTGCAGAATCAACTGGAGGCACTGCTGGAAGAAGCGCATATCAAATTATCCAGTCTGGTCTCGGATCTGTTGGGGGTCAGTGCGCGTCGTATGCTGCATGCGCTAGCGGATGGAGAGACCGATCCGGCGGCTGTGGCCGCCTTGGCCCATCAGTGCTTGCGTGCCACGCCGGCCGAGTTGCGCGACGCGCTGGGCGCCTGCACCGAACTCAACCCGGTCTACCGTCGGCTCATAAGATTGGCACTGGACGACTTGCAATTGATCGAGCAGCAGATCGGCCAACTGGACCAGGAGATCGCGAGCCTGCTCCGCGAGCATCAGGATGCGGTCCAACGGCTAGCGGAAGTCCCCGGTTTAGGGGTCGATTCGGCGCAACAGATCATTGCCGAGGTGGGTGCCAAGGCAGCGACCTTCGCTTCCGCCAAGAATCTGGTCTCGTGGGTAGGAGCATGCCCGGGCGACGAGGAAAGCGCCGGCGTGAACCGCAGCAAACGCTCGCCCAAGGGCAACCGTCAAATGCGCCGCATTCTCAATCAATCTGCCAATGCTGCCGTCAAACACAAAGGAAGTATCTTCGAGATCGTCTATCGTCGTTTCGTGCCGCGTCTCGGACACAACAAAGCCATCGGAGCCATTGCGCATCGCCTCTGTCAGTTGATCTGGATCATTTTGCACAAAGGCGTTCGCTATGAGGAACGCGGCCCCTCAGTATGCGAAAAGGCCAAGCGAGTCCGCACCTCGCGAATGATCCGGACACTCCGAGCCCTTGGCTACCGAGTCGAACCAGCAGTGATTCCGGCATGAGGAGGGGATTTTTCGACCCTGGTTGGAGGAACGAGGGCCGCGTGGCTGCTTGATGAACATGGTGGACGACGCCAGCGGAGACACGCTGGCACGCATGGGGAGTGAGGAGACGATCTGGGCGGCGGCGGGAGTGTTGCGAGCTTGGGTCCAGAAATACGGCATACCGGTGGCGCTGTATACGGATTGGAAGAATGTGTATGTACGAGAGGCGAGCACGAAAGAGCAATTCCAGGGGGTGGTGCCGGTGACGCAATTTGGGCAGATGTGCCAGCGCCTGGGGATTCGCATCATCGCAGCCAATTCGCCGCAGGCGAAAGGGCGAGTGGAGAGAAACCACGGCACGCACCAGGATCGCTTGGTCAAGAAAATGCGGCTGAAGAAAATCCAAACGCATGCGGAGGCGAATAGGTTTCTGGAGAAGGAATATCTGCCCGAGCACAATCGGCGGTTTAGGCGTACCCCGGCGGAGCCCGAGGACTATCATCGAGCGGCTCCGCGGGCAGTGGAGTTGGAGGAAGTTTTTCATCTGGAAACCGGGCGAGTCATCGGCAACGACTGGGTGGTGCGGCACGACAACCGATATTTCCAGGTGAAAGCTCAAACCCGTCAGTATGCGCCGGCCAAGGGCAAAGTCACGGGGTGCGAATGGGAGGACGGGCGATTACAGATTCGCTATCGCGGTAGGGCGGTGGTTTGGGAGGAGATTCCAGGCCCTGTTCCAGTTCAGGCAGTAAGACCCAGGGAGGCCACGTCCAAGAAACAAAAGCCACCCACTCCCCAAGCGGATCACCCTTGGCGGCAGGGCTATCGCGAGATGCGTCCCCTGGTGCAAGCCAGAGACATCGCCAGTGTCGTTGATCAATGAAATGTCGACTTTGCGGCGGTGAAGTTGGGAGAGCATGGGCAGAGTATGTTTACTTACTCGAAGGCCGCGATGGAGCGGGCGATGGCGAAGAAGATCACGTGGTTGGCAGGCAGCAGAAAAAATGGCGGCGCGACGGGCTGTGGAAAAGACGCGAGGTGGAAAAGTCAAAAAACCGACTTTCCCACCCCGCTTGGAAATCCCGCAAAGCCCGCGGGATTCCCACTTTCCCACAGCCTCGGCGACTGCGGGAGATTAACTAAAACCGGACATTTCATTTGCTACGAAAAGGGGACATTTCTAATGTCGTAACGATGGGGACATTTCTAATGTCGGTTGACAACACGGCCTGGGAGTGTTCACTCCATTGCTGGTTTGTGCCATAATTATGCCCTTTCTGGACACTGGACGCCGTTCCTAGGGGAGATCTTCCATGATACGTTCTGGCGCGCGCAGCATCTGTTTTTATGCGCTCTTATTCTGGGTCGTGTTTTCCTCGGCGGCGTTCGCCAAAGATAACCCTAGCTACACTCAACTGGGACGCAGTATCAATGTTGGACCCAGTGAAAAAGTCGGCGATTTGACCTGCTTCGGCTGTAATATTCACATCCGCGGAGAGGTCGCGGGCGACGTCCTGACGTTCGGGGGAAGCGTAACCGTGGAAGACCAGGCACAAGTGGCGGGAGACGTGAGCATTTTCGGTGGTGACGCGCGGTTGGATCGAGGGGCAAGGGTTGCCGGAGATGTCTCTGTTTTCGGCGGTCAGGTTCGGCGTGATCCGCAGGCTGCCATCGCCGGTGACGTGACATCTTTCGGTGGGCACGGCTGGTTGTTGCCGATCCTACTTATGCCGATAGTTCTATTGGGCTTGTTGGTCGCCCTGGTTGTTTGGATCGTCCAGCGCACCCGACGACCAGCTTTGCCTGCCGCGGCCGCGTAGGCGCCACGGAAACGCATGTCTTTACCAAACAACAATCGTTGATTTCGAGCCGTCTGGTTCCTGTCACCCTTTCCGCAATTCAGCCCAGCATGCCATGAGAGGCTTTTCTGAGCCTCGTGTACCCACTTCACTGTAATTGTATTTCGCTATGGCCGATGCTACCATCGCCTTGTCAGCACTGGTAAACAGGAGGTATCAATGTCGGACCGTGACAGTAATAGCTTTGTGTGGTTTCTAGCTGGATTGGGTGTAGGCGCTGTGGTGGGAACCCTTTATGCACCGCGTCCAGGCAATGAGACGCGAGAAGTGCTGCGCTCCCGCGCCGAGGAAGGCAAGGACTATGTGCGAGATCGCGCGCGCGAGGCTCGTGAGCAGGCTTCCGAATTGATCGAGCGCGGCCGTGATGTAGTGGGTCGGCAAAAGGAGCAGTTCCGCGCCGCTTACGAAGCGGGTCGTCAGGCTTATCAAGAGGCAACCACAGAGAGCGGCGCGCCCAAAAATCTGTAAAGGTCGGCGACCGGCCCACCTCTTCCCAGGCCGGCAAGTCCGGTTCGTGGAGGCAGATTTATGGAAAATCTCATACCTTTGTTCATCGCTCTCACCGGTGCAGCCGTAGTTCTGCAGGCGTGTGTCCTTCTCGCGCTCTATTTGTCCGTGCGCAAAACCAGCGCGCGCATGGAGGGACTGGCTACCGAGGTCAAAGCCAAGGCACTCCCCGCCTTGGAGTCGGCCCAGTCCATTCTGGGTGACCTGCGCCCCAAGTTAGATGTGATCGCGGAGAATTTGCACGAGACGACCATTACCATCCGGGCCGAAGTGCAACGTATGGATGCCATCGTAAACGACGCGGCCGATCGAGCACGGCTGCAAATCATTCGGGCCGACGAAATGCTCACCCGTACGCTCGATCGGGTTGAGGAAGCTTCCGACATGGTGCACAAGACCGTGGTCTCGCCGGTGCGGCAGCTTTCCGGTCTCGTGCAAGGCCTCACCGCTGGTCTCGAGTTCCTGATCGGAAATCGCGGACGCCGCAATGGGGGCAGGCGTGAAAGCCGCCGCTCCGTCCCGCAGGATGAGATGTTTATCTGACGTGTGTGCCATGTTGATTTTTGATTGTTGATTTTAAAGCCATCAAGGCTGCCTGGACGCTTGCGACTTTAATCAAAATCAACATTCAACAATTTTCCTCCCATGCGCTATCTCGTACGTGCCCGGGTGAAACCCGACCGCGAAGCCGAACTCCTTCAGACCATCGAGGCTCAGACTCTTGGTAAGGGCTCGGTCGCGGAAGGGGAATACCTACGCAATATGCAGGACGCGCGGCTGTGTTCCGACCAGACCGCTCGCTGGGTGGAAGTCTGCTATTGCCCCACGCCGCTCGAGGAAGAACGGCCTTACTGGGAACAGTATTTCGAACTTACCCGCGTACAGGATGCCCATGACCGTCGCCGTTGCCGTGATCAGAACGGCTCGAAACCCTGGGCCTGCGGTGATTGTGACTGTACTGCGCGACTGGAACAGAAACTGAAGGCCTCGGGAAAGCCCTTCCTGGATTCACTGCGGAACGACTGAAGGACTACAACTCATCTCAACAAATATCAGTGTGAAACGCTACCCTAACGGCGGCACTCGGGTAACAAAAGGAAATCTGCGCTCTGCACAGGGCGACAATGCCCGGGCCGCAACCTCAGAAGTTCTGCATCATCCACATGTTGGCACTCATACTCCGTTCATAAAGAGCCAAGTGGCGGCCGTCCGGGGAAGGCACGATAGAAGGGGCTTCGTTCCTGGTGGAGGCGAAGCAGGGTTTTGTGCGAGTGCGGCTCACCTTGATTCAGATCGTGATTCCAGAAGCTCCTAAGAATCTGATCGGCGACAACGCATCAACCGCAAAAACAAAACCCAGGATCTGGGACGCCTGCGACGTTATGTTCGGTGTTGGAATATCGAGAGGTTGTTTGTTTGCCGGGGTACGAACGATACGCCGAGAACTTTCTCGGGATGCTCCATCTTGCCTGGCTGATGATCCTATTGAGGTATCTGTGAGATGACCCTCTAGGCGATCCAGCCTCCGCCAACGACAACTTCCCCGTCGTAGAACACTGCTGCCTGTCCTGGGGTAATGGCACGCTGAGGCTCATCAAAGGTCACGAGAATCTCGTCATCGCCGTCGTCGGATGAAATCCTCTCGATCATCGCTGCGGCGGGTGCATGCCGGTGGCGAATTTTCACTCCCACCCGCAAAGGTTCCCTCAACTCATCCACCGCGACCAGGTTCACTCGCCGCGTGCGTAGCGTACACGAATACAGATTCTCAGCGCCGCCCACCACGACTTGCTTATCTCGGCCATTGATCTGAATTACGTATAGCGGCGAACCTGTTGCCACGCCCAGTCCTTTGCGCTGTCCCACCGTAAAGTTGTGGATGCCGTTGTGCTCGCCGATCACTTCCCCGCTCGTGGTGACCAGTTCGCCGGCGGTATCAGGCAAGGCTCCGCCTTGCTCGGCCAGATAAGCATCGAGAAAGCGCTTGTAGTCACCACCCGGAACAAAACATATCTCCTGCGAATCAGGCTTCTCAGCCAGCGCGAGACCATGCGTGCGAGCCAGTTCCCGCACCTCTGGCTTCGTCATTCCCCCCAGCGGAAAGATGGTCCGGCTGAGCTGCTCTTGCGTCAGTCCGAAGAGAAAATAAGTCTGGTCCTTGCTTTCATCCGCTGGACGCTTGAGCAACCAGCGTCCGACGCCCGGGTCATATTCAACTCGAGCGTAATGGCCGGTGGCGACGCTATCCGCGCCAATCTGCTGTGCTACAACAAGCAACTGATCAAACTTCAAGTGATTGTTGCAAAGACTGCAAGGAATAGGCGTTCTTCCGGATAGGTACTCCCTGACAAACGGCCGCACCACGTCGCGCTCAAATCGCTCCTCATGATTGACCACATAATAGGGAATGCCGATGTGCTCCGCCACGCGCCGCGCATCGTAAACGTCGTCCAGTGAGCAACAGCGGCCTTGAACCGACTCCGGCATGCCTTCGTGCCCTGCCAGCCGTCGCTGGTTCCACAGTTGCATCGTCAGCCCGATGACGTTGTGTCCCTCGGCGCGAAGCATTGCCGCCACGGTCGAGGAATCCACCCCGCCCGACATGGCTACTGCTATGGTCCTGGAATCTGGCATGTGATTAACAGTTAAGAGCTAACCGTTTGCCTTCGGTAAACGGGAGACAATTCCCGCAGCCGCGATACCGTCTCGGGCACCAGCGCCAAGGCGAACTCCACATCCTCCGCCGTGTTTTGCTTGCCCAGGCTGAACCGGATGCTAGCGCGCGCCCGACCTCCGGGCAGCCCCATAGCCACCAGTACATGCGAGGGCTCCAATGCCCCCGAGGAGCAAGCCGCCCCGGTCGAGATCGCCAGTCCCTTCAGGTCGAGCGCAATCACCATGGCCTCGCCCTCGATGTGATCGAAGAAAATATTTGTCGTGTTCGGCACTCGTGGCGCTCCATCGCCATTCACGCCCGCTTCGTCTATGTGGGTCAGAATTCCCTGTTGGAGTCGATCGCGCAACGCGGCCATGTTGCGCTCCTCCCCAGGTTCGAGAGCTTCCAGCGCCAGCTCTGCTGCTTTGCCCAGGCCCACAATTCCGGGCACGTTCTCCGTACCAGCGCGACGCGAACGCTCGTGGCGCCCGCCGTAAAACAGCGGCTGCAGACGCGTTCCTTTCCGGACATATAACGCCCCCGCTCCTTGGGGCGCGTGCATCTTGTGGCCGGAGATCGAGAGCAAATCGCAGCCGATCTTTTGCACATTGACTGCCACTTTTCCCGCAGCCTGCACGGCGTCGGTATGAAAATAAACATCGGACTCGGCAGCAATTCGCCCAATCTCCTCGACGGGTTGGAGCACTCCTGTCTCGTTGTTGGCCATCATGATCGAGAGCAGCTTCGTGCTTGGCCGCAACGCCCGGCGAATATCATCTGGATCCACTAAACCGCGGCCGTCTACCGGCACGTACGTCACTTCACAGCCCAAAGCTTCTAAATGCTTGCAGCTGTTGAGCACTGCGTGGTGCTCGATGCTCGAACTGATGACGTGATCTCCTGCCGTAACCAGACCCGCAATCGCCAGGTTGTCGCCTTCGGTTCCACCGCTGGTGAACACAACTTCCGAAGCCCGGCAGGCTAACAATCGAGCCACCGAGTCTCGCGCCCGTTCCACCGCGGCCCGCGTCTCCTGCCCATAATGGTGGATCGACGATGCATTGCCGAAGGTCTCCCCGAAGTAGGGCCGCATGGCCTCAACTACTTCCGGCAACACCGGGGTGCTGGCGTTGTTGTCGAGATAAACCCGACGCATGCTGCTCATGGCATCTATTTTACGCTGCTTTCGCACATATCAGCGCAGCATGTCGTGCCACTGAAAAGCGATGGCGCCCACCAGGGGCGCCATTCTGCGACCTTCAAAACTGTCAACCATCGCTTATCGTTTATCGTTTATCGATAGGCACGTAGCGATTGGGATATTCCGGGCCCATATATTCCGCCCGTGGCCGGATCAACCGGTTGTCATCCAGTTGCTCGATCACATGCGCTGTCCATCCGCTAATGCGCGAGACCGCGAATATCGGGGTGAACAGGTCGAGATCGATTCCCAGAGTGTGGTAGGTGGAAGCCGAGTAGAAGTCGACGTTCGCGTTCAGCTTCTTCTCGGCCTTCAGGAAGTGCTCGATTTTTTCCGACATGTCGTACCACTGGCGTTGCCCGCTGGATTCGCCCAAATCATGTGACATCTTGCGCAGATGCGTCGCCCGCGGATCTTCGGTGTGGTAAACCCGGTGGCCAAAACCCGGCACCTTCTTTTTCTGTGCCAGCATATCTTTTACATATACGATCGGATCGGCCTTGGAGCGATCAATCCCTTGCAAAATCTGGAATACGGCCTCGTTCGCCCCTCCGTGCAGCGGCCCTTTAAGCGCACCGATGGCGGAGGTAATAGCCGAGTGCATGTCAGACAACGTTGCCGCGGTGACGCGAGCGGCAAAGGTGGAAGCGTTCAACTCATGGTCCGCGTGCAGAATGAGGGCGATATCCAATGCGCGTTCCGCCGTGGATGATGGTTTCGTACCATTGAGTTGCAAGAGGAAGCTCGCCGAGTGGGACAGTGACTTGTCCGGCTCCACCACGTTCTTGCCTTTGCGTATGCGGTCGTACGCCGCCACGATCATGGCGATTTCGGAAGTCAGCCGAATGGCTTTGTGCACATTGGCTTCGTGATCGTTCTTCCGGTCCTCAGGATCGTAGAATGACAGCGCTGAAACCGCTGTCCGTAACACATCCATCGGAAGCGCAGTCTTGGGAGCGCGCCGCAAAAAATCAATGATGGCCGGGTCCAACCTGCGCTCCTCCGCCAGCTTTTGTTGCAGATGTTTCAGTTCATCGCGCTTCGGTAGGCGGCCAAACCACAGCAGGTAGCAGGTCTCTTCGAAGGTGGAGTTGTCGGCCAGCTCGTGAATATCGATGCCCCGATAGGCCAGAATGCCTCGGTCGCCGTCGATGTAGCAAATGCTCGAGTTGGTGGCAACCACGCCTTCCAGACCCTTGGGCGCTGTGGTGGTTCCGCTGGACATGAGTGTCTCGCTCAATCGCGTAGATGATTTTCGTTGCTGGACCGCGAGAGGAGGTACGCGGGTATCGCAACTACCTGTTATACGCCAAAAAGGTTAAGTTTCCAACCGTTTGCGCCGCAGTGCCGTTTGCGATTGCCTCAAAACCAAGCATTTCGCGAATCAAAGTGAACTAAGGCGCGGCCAAGAACGGAAATGGCAGCGCGAGCCGTCCGCCCGGCTTTGTAGGAGCCGGTCGGCCAGCTCGCTGTTTCGTTTCTCGCTCATGCACTTCACCTTCATTAGGGGGATATGATGTGGATAGGCTCCGCCACTCGGCCACTCGCCTCTCGCCTTTGCCAGCCGCATCCGCGACGGGATATATTAAAAAGTTCGCCCACCGTCCGCTGCGGTCTCGTTTTGTATTTCTGTGGAGAAACCATTCCCCATGAAGCGTTATTGGCCAGCGTTCGTTATCGTCATTTTTCTTTTCCCTCTTGCGGCCTTAGCCGATGAGGGCATGTGGCTCTACAACCAGCCGCCGAAAGATAGGATCAAGGCCAAGTACGGCTTCGAGCTCACGCAGAAGTGGCTCGATCACGTCCGGCTTTCCTCCGTCCGCTTTAACAATGGGGGCTCCGGCTCCTTCGTTTCCGCCGACGGACTGACATTCACCAATCACCACGTCGGCGCAGGCTGCGTGCAGCAACTCTCCACCGCGGGCCACGACTACATCAAAACCGGGTTTTACGCCAAGACCCGCGCCGAAGAAACCAAATGCCCAAACCTTGAGCTCAATCAACTGGTGGGCATCGAGGACGTCACCGACAAGGTCAACGCGGGGGTCAAGCCGCGCATGTCCGCTGCCGATGCGGGACAGGCACAACGCGCCGCCATGTCCCAGGTCGAAAAGGACTGCAGCACTTCGACCCGCCTGCGCTGCGATGTCGTCGTCCTCTACTCCGGCCAGGTCTATAACCTGTACAAGTACAAGAAGTACACCGATGTGCGTCTCGTTTTCGCTCCAGAATTTGACATCGCGTTCTTTGGTGGTGATCCCGATAATTTCACCTATCCCCGCTACGATTTGGACATCACGTTTTTCCGAGTCTACGAAAACGACAAGCCCGCACATCTTGACAACTATCTGCGATGGTCGCCCAGCGGAGTAAACGACGGCGACCTCATCTTTGTCTCCGGGCATCCCGGGAATACAGGACGCTGGCTCGCGATGGCAAATCTGGATTTTCTGCGCAACGTGCAGTATCCCGCGAACCTCCAACTCTACAGACGCCGCATTGCTCTGCTTCAGGACTTCAGTAGACAATCGGAAGAAAACGCCCGCATCGCCAAGGAAATGATATTCGGCCTCGAGAATTCGCAGAAGGCGATCACCGGTTATCAGTCGGGGCTGCTCGACAAGTCCATCAGGGATAGCAAAGCTGCCGATGAAGCCAGGCTGCGCGCAGCTTTTAGGGCCGATCCCAAGAACGCGGGCGCGCCTGACCCATGGGAAGAAATCGCACAGGCCATGAAGCTGCAGCGCGACATCTATCCACAGCTTGCTTATCTGGAGCGAATGCGCGGCTTTGCTGGCCACCTGCCCCAAATCGCCCGGGCTCTGGTGCGAGTGGCCGTCGAGAAAACCAAGCCCAACCAGGATCGCCTGCGAGAGTATCGCGACTCCGCCCTTCCCTCCTTCGAGCAGCAACTGTTTTCCACCGAACCGATCTACAAGAATCTCGACCAGATTCTTCTCGCCGATTCCCTAGCCGAAATGCAGGATGCATTGGGCAAGAACCATCCTGACGTCCAGAAAGTGCTGAACGGCAGGACACCAGAGGATGCCGCTAAGGACATGATCGCCAATACCAAGCTCGACGACGTGGCCTTTCGTAAGCAACTCTATACAGCCGGCAAGGCAGCCGTCGAGGCCAGCGCCGATCCCCTGATGATTGTCATGCGCGCCATCGACCCGGATGCCCGCGCTGTCCGTACACAATATGACGACAAGATCGAATCTGTCACACGTCGTGATGGAACATTGATCGCTCAGGCGCGTTTTGCCCAGAGCGGATTCACCCAGCCACCCGATGCCACTTTTACGCTGCGCCTTAGCTACGGAGCGGTGAAGGGTTACGAGGAAAATGGCAAAGCCGTGCCTTACGAAACGAGTATTGGCGGCGCGTATCTGCATGCCGCGGAACATAACAACCAGCCGCCATACAACCTTCCCGAGAGTTGGATGAACGCGAAGCCCAGCCTCGATCTGAAAACGCCGCTGAACTTCGTTTCCACCCCAGACATCATTGGCGGAAACTCCGGTTCTCCGACGGTTGACCAGAAGGGCGAAGTCGTCGGTATCATCTTCGACGGCAACATCCAATCGCTGCCTTGGAACTTCGGCTATCGTGACCTACAAGGCCGCGCGGTTTCGGTGGACTCGCGTGGGATTCAGGAGGCGCTACGCAAGATCTACGGTGCTACGGCGCTGGCCGATGAACTGACGACAGCGAGTGCAGCGGCAGCCAAGGCATCCGGGAAGTAGTACATAGGGGTCGTGCTTCACTGATCTCTTTGCTGCTTCGAAAAGGTTGCGCGTGGCCCAGGCTTCCCGCTGCCCTGTGCGGCTTCAGCTCGGCCAGATACTGGAAGCAGTCTTGCTTAGAATCTGTTGCCGTACTTCTTCGGTCAGGGGCAGCGCCCGAAACGCATCGAGATTTTTCCTGATATCAGGCACGCCCGGTCCCGGCCAGTCGGTACCAAAAAGCGTCTTCTGCGCGATCTCTTCCAGCCGCGGGAAATACTTCGGCAGGGTTTTAGGCGGGATACCGCTGATATCGAGGTAGACATGAGGATGCCGACGCACCAGAAAAAACGCCGTCTGCATCCACAGCGGACGCCCGCCATGCGCCAGCAGGATCTTCAGCTTGGGAAAGTCCACGGCGACATCATCGACGTAGATCGGGTCGCCGTATTTGTTGCGCGCCCCAGGAAACACCGACGTTCCCGTGTGAAACATCACAGGGACGCCATTCGCTTCCGCTGCCCGGTAAATGATCTCCAGCTCCTTCACGCCGGTTAAGTAATCGTTGGGGAACAACAACTGATGCGGCGGATGAATCTTGATCATCCGGATGCCGAGCCTCAGGATTTGCTCCATGTCCGCCAGCACGTTGGCTGTATGCCGAGGATGCAAACTCCCGCAGGAGATCAGCCGCTTGGGATCTGTCTTAACATAATCGGCCACGAACTGATTCACGCCATGGGTAAAGCCAATCACTTCCGGAGCCACATAGTTGATGAGCACCGCTCGGTCGACGCCGCAAACGTCAAGGTGGTTCAGGAATAGCTTGGGAGAACGGCAAAATTCAACAATCTGATCGAAGTCCGGCCGCTTCTTTTTCATCAGCTCCAGCGCCTGCGGCTTGAACATCTCGACGGGCTGGATGTGTATGTGGCAGTCGGTAATCAAGACAATGAGCCGTTTGTGGTTGCTGGTTTCACCATCGCGCAATTGCGGCAGTTAGGTCCGACATTCGTCCCGAAGGGACGATTGATAGTAGCCCAGCACTTCCGTGCTGGGAAGACTGAAAAACAGAATAACCAGGTCCCGGCGGGACCGCAGAAAACCTGTCTTCAGTTGCTGGCCGCCGCCAATACCGCCCGCTTCGTGAACACCCGAATCATCTCCCGTCGATATTCCGGCGTCAGAGCTGACGTGGTCAGGGGCTTCGCCGTCCTCGCCGCGAGATCGCCCACGACCTCGGCCAGCGAATCATCCACCATCTTGCCAGCAAGAATCCCGCTCGCGGCTTTCACCAGCATCGGTGCCGGATTCACCGCCGTAATCGCCAAGCGCGCATCCACCACATGGCCATTCGATCGCTTCATCACTACCGCCACACCGGCCAGCGGGTAATCAATCGATCCACGCACGCGTAGCTTGCGGTACACACCGTGATAATCCGCAGAAGACGTCGGCAGGAACACGCGTGTCAACAACTCATTGGGCTGAAGTTTCCTGTAATTATCCCCAATCCCCGTATAGAACTGGGCGAGCGGCATGCGCCGTACCCCTTCCGGACCAACGATCTCAACTTCCGCTTCCAGACATAGCAGGGCCGCGGGCGTGTCGCCGGAAAACACGGCCCAGCACTTGGTTCCGCCCGGCGCCACGTGGCACAGGTCGCCGTCTTTCTTGATACAGAAACCGCAACCCTTACGCCATGTGAGCGATTGGTTGTACCAGAGGCAGCGCGTATCCAGGCATATGTTGCCACCTACCGTGCCCATGTTGCGCAGTAAAGGAGAAGCTACGGTCGCCGCCGCCTGGGACAGGACGCTGTAGTGTCCTTGCAGGAAGCTGGAGCGCTCGATTTCACTAAGAGGCGTCGCCGCCCCAATCTCCACTCCAGCGTTCGCCTGCGACCGAATGCCACGCAATCCCGGGATTCTGCGCAGATCCAGCACATATTCTGGCTCAAACAGCTTCTGCTGCATCGACGGAATCAGGTCCGTGCCCCCAGCCAATATCCGAACTTTTGCCGCATGTTTGGCGAGATCACCGACCGCCTCATCGACTGTGCGCGGCCGTAGAAACTTGAATTGCGGAAGGCTCAATCGGCGCCTCCCGCCGGCTCAGGCCCTTCGCGCCGCGATGGATCCAGCGCATGACGCTGCGGCCCCTTGCCCCTGAACCAGAGAGAGCCGCCGTGCTCGCGAAAACGCACCGGCGCGGTAGGATCGATCCCCTCGGTAAGGTTCAGTGGTTTTGCGTTCTTCTTCGCACGCAGTGCTGCCAGAACGCGCTCCGGCGTAAACGGACACTCATGTAGGCGTACCCCCACGGCGTCGTAGATCGCGTTGGCAATCGCAGGAATTGTCGCGGCCAGGGATCCCTCGCTACATTCTTTCGCACCGAATGGTCCCTCGGGATCAATACTCTCCACGATGATCGGTTCCACCTCTGGCGATTCCACCGATGAAGGACTGCGATATTCGAGCAGCCCCGGGTTCATGAGCATGCCGTCTTTCCACACCATCTCTTCGGTCAGCGCCTGACCCATGCCCATCCAGACGGAACCGATAATTTGGCCTTCCACCGAGACCGGATTCAACGCCCGCCCGCAATCGTGCGCAGCCCAAACCTTATGCACCGTCACCTCGCCGGTCTCTTCATCGACGCTGACTTCAGCCACTTGCGCCGCATAAGAATATGCCGGCGACGGTCCCACGCCCGCTCCTTTGTGCTTGCCCCCGCGGGCTTCCTGAGGAGGCGCATAAGATCCAGTCCCGCTCAGCGCTCCGTGGAAATCAATCGCCGCCACAACCGCCTCCTCGAAGGTCATCCAATCCTTCGGCCCTTCATCTTTCCGCTTTTGCTGCAGCGATCCCCGCAGAATCTGCCCCTCAACGCGCCCGCTGACCGTCGCTCCGGCTTGCGTTGTCTCTTCTTCTTCTCCGGGGTTGTTCTTCATGGCATGGGGTGCGCTTCCCCTTTTCGACACAACATCGTCGCGAAATAGGAGATCATCTGCCGCACAGTTCATCTTTTTCGCTGCAGCGGCCGCAATCCGCTTCTTTACCTCCTCGGCAGCGCGCAGGGTCGCATTCCCAGCCATGAAAGTTACGCGGCTGGAGTACGAGCCAATGTCGATCGGAGTGAGATCCGTATCAGCAGCGATCACTCGTACGCGAGCCAGCGAGCATCCCAGCGCCTCGGCGGCGATCTGCGCGGTCATGGTGTCCGAGCCCTGGCCAATTTCTGAAGCCCCGGTATACACAACCACGCCGCCATCGCGGTCAATCTTGATGTTCACAGTCGAATGCGGCATGTCGGAACGAATGATGGAATTTGCTGCACCACTCACATAGTGGCTACAGGCAATGCCTAACCCACGCCCCTTCGCCAGCTTACCCTTGCGCTGCTTCCAGCCGGAACGCTCCACCGTTCTCGCAATACATTCCGGCAAGCCGTAGCTCTGCACACGCAGCCCGTTGACGGTGACGCAAGGCGGCGTGAGCAGATTGCGTTGGCGTATCTCGGCCGGATCCATGTCAATTTCAGCCGCCAGTTCATCCAGTTGGGTCTCGAAGGCGAAGCGCACGTTCACCGTGCCGTGCCCCCGCATGGCGCCGCAAGCCGGTTTGTTCGTGAGCACACGGTATCCGTCGTATTGAATGTTAGGGATGTCGTAGAGCGCCCCCAGCAGCGCACCCGAATAGAGAATTGTGACGACGCCGTATGAGCAATATGCCCCGCCATCCTGCACGACGCGCGCTTTCACTGACGTAATGCGCCCGTCATTCCTGACGCCGGTCTTGAGATCAATGATCGTTCGCGGCCGTCCGCGGTGCGCCCAGAAGACCTCCTCGCGGGTATAGGTAATTTTGACCGGGGCATTGGCCTTGCGTGCCGCCACCGCGGCAATAATCTCCAGCGGAATTACTTCGCTCTTACCGCCGAAACCACCGCCCACCAGAGGTTTGATAACGCGAATCTGCGACATCGGCATTTCCAGCACCAGCGACAGCTTGTGCTGCAAGTAATACGGAACTTGGGTCGACGACCATACCGTCAGCCGCCCCATCTTGCCCGTGTGCGGATCGAGCTCAAAAGACGCCAGCGTGGAATGCGGCTCCATGGCGGCATGCGTCACTTCGTTCGCAATGAAGCGCGCCTCGGCAACATGGTCGGCCTCGGCAAAACCTTTTTCCGGATCGCCGAAGACATGGTGATAATCCTTTTCGATGTTGTGCGTTTTGTTGTCGTGGATGAGATGGGTCTCCGCCTTCATCGATTCTTCGGGATCGAAGTAGGCGGGCAGAACTTCATATTCAACATCGATGAGTTCCAGCGCCTTATCGGCAGTGGCATCATCCACCGCCACAACACAGGCCACGTGATCGCCAACGTAGCGAACCTTATCGAGCGCCAGCGCGTGCTCATCGTGTCCCACAGGGAGAATGCCATAAGGATTTGGTGCGTCTTTGCCGATCACGACCGCTACTACGCCTTCGAGCTTTTCGGCCCGGGTCGTGTCGATGCTCTTGATGTGAGCATGCGGATACGGCGAGTGCAGAATCTTACCCACGAGCATCCCAGGCAGGCTCAGATCGTCGGTGTATTTGCCCGAGCCCGTGGTCTTATAGGCAGCGTCGACCATGGCGGTCGGCTTGCCGATGATAGAGAAACCGTTATCCATGTCTCGTCATCCTGCTGCGGCGCGAACCTTATGTCTTGTCATTCCGAACGCCGCGCGAAACGGGGTCGGAGAAACCTGCTGCCCTCGGAAGCAGGCATTCCTTCGCCGCCGCCATGGCGCTGCGTTCCGCTCGAATTGCCGACCGGATCGCCTCATACATCTGGTTGTATCCAGTGCAGCGGCAGAGATTGCTGCTTAACGCGGTCCGAACGTCAGCCTCCGAGGGATCAGGATTCTCCGCCAGCAGCGCCTTCACCGTCATAATGAAACCCGGAGTGCAGTAGCCACACTGCGCCCCGCCCCAGTCGCCATAAGCCTTCTGAATCGCCGCCAGACTCCCGTGCTCGCTGACGCCTTCGATGGTAGTGATCTCCTGCCCTTCGCAACTGGCCGCCAACAGCGTGCACGAAAGCATGGAAACCCCATCCAGCAGCACGGTGCAAGCGCCGCAAGAGGAATCGTCGCACCCGCGCTTGGATCCGGTGAGGTCCAGATCCTTACGCAACACGTCGAGCAGCAACGAGTTGGGTTCGATCGCCAATTCGCAAGAGCGGCCATTAATCTTGAGTGCAACGAGTTCTTTTTTCATTGCCAGATTTCGGCCTTTGAGCCTATGGTTTCTAGGCAGTGGGTTTGGCTACAGGCTAAGAGCCAAAAGCTGCGGCTAGTACACCGGTACCTTCCCATCCACCCGCCGCGACCACGCGTCGATCCCACCGCGCACGGACTGCGCCTTCTCAAATCCCTGCTGCCGCAACCACGCAGTCACATTCATCGAGCGCACGCCATGATGGCAAAGCACCACAATGTGATCTTCAGGATCCAGTTCCTGATGAGCTCGCACCGGCACGTCACCCATCGGGATCAGCTTGGCTCCGGCCATTTGTGCGGTCTCACACTCCCACGGCTCGCGGACGTCTACCAGAGTGAACTCCTCACCGGCATCCAGTTTGTCCTTCACTTCTTCGGGGCTGATCTCGTATTCCATCTGGTCGCTGGTCGCGATCGCCCACCACACATCTACTTTCCCGTCCACTTGGGCTCGCGCTTCTCCATGAACGCCTGGACTCCCTCCTGCGCGTCGCCGGTCTTCATCAATTCTTCCAAATAGATTTTCTCCGCCCGCGCCAATCCCTTGTCGAAGTGCATGGCATCCCACGCGTACGCCGCTTTCTTGGTCACCGCCAGCGTCCGGGGACTGAGCTTGAGCAAGTGAGCAACGCACTCATCCACGGCGCCCGCCAATTCCCCGACCGGCATGGATCGATTTGCCAACCCAATCTCCGCCGCTTCCCTGCCGGCAATACTCCGTCCGGTCAGAATCAATTCAGCCGCACGCTTCTGTCCTACGAGCGCGGCCAATGCCGTACACGCCACTGGCGGATAGCAGCCGAGCTTGATTTCCGGAAACCCCCATTGCGCCGAGTCGTCCGTGTAAGCCATGTCGCAAACCATGGCCAGCTCAGCGCCACCGCCTAGACAACACCCGTGTACGGCAGCGATTGTCACTTTCTTACTGGCAACCAAAGTCCGGATCACGGTGTGAAACTGAGCGAGCATCTCTCCCACTTTGTCTGGAGTGTGAGCCGCTACGTCCACCCCTGCGGAAAATGCCTTGCCCTGGCCGTTCAGGATGACCACAGAAACATCTGGGCGCGCTTCGATCTGCCCGAGAGTCTGAGCAAGTTCCTCCATCATCGCCAGGTCGATGACGTTCAGTGGCGGATTATTCAGTGCAATCCGCCCGACCGGAGGCTGCACGTCCAGTGTGAGGCGCGTGATCTTATTTGACGCTAAGGTCGCCATAGCTGCGCCGTCATCTCGGAACAAATCAGCTCACCAGGACGGTTCCGCCCTTCTTAAGTGTTCTCCATCCCTGTGCGCCTCTGTGGTGAGAGGCCCCCTCGACTCACAAATTGATCGCCGACTTTCGCACTTCGCCAATCGTCTCCAGCGGATCACGCGCTCCTTCTTTTTCCACGATCCACTTCTTCTCGCTGCCGATGATGTCCAGCAGCAACTTCTTGTCTTCCGCCGACGGCATGTACTCCAACAAGTGCTCCTCGTAAGCGCGGTCATCCAGTGGTTCGCCGGTCTGTGCGTGGAACTTAAGACCGGCCCAGCGACCGATCTCGCGATTGAACTTTATATCCGGCGCATAAAGTTTCGGTTCGCCCGGCTTCAGCGCACTATTGAAACGCGCAATCAATCCTGCCACTTCGTCGCGATAAAGATGCCGGTTGTAATCGTTCAAATCGTCCAGGTCGGCCGTCTTATCGTTTTTAGGCTCATCGTAGCGCCCCTTGACCCCCCAAACGTAGGCCCAATGCGCTGACGATGAATGATCTGTGCCGAACAGGTCGTAGGAGCTCGAAATCCACTTGTTGAGATATTTCTGGATCAGCCAGGCCGGAATGACCCCCGCAGCGACAATACGCCGCAACCCGTCGTTGCCGGTGCCCATGTGGAAGGCTTCCTCGCGCAGCATGTATGACATCGACCGCCCCAGCGGCGCGAATGCCGAGTACTTGAGCATCTGCAACTGGAACTTGCCATCGCGGTCAACGAAGTCGGTATAGGTGAAGAAGTCCATCCAATTGTCGACATCCACGTTGAAGGCGCCCAGCAGGCGCTTGTTTTCAAACGAGCGGCGCTCCAACATCTTTTGTGCCTCAACTTTTCCCGAGTAGCCGAAGTGGTCCACCAGCAGGGCGCACATCTGCCAACCGTGGCGCATTTCCTCGATCATCACCCGCAGGATTGCTCGCCGATCCCAGTCCGTGGGCGCATTTTCGAGCAGATTACGCTGCTGTTCCACGCTGGCAAATTCGGTGTCGCCCTGATAGACGATCATATTCATCAGCGCGTCGCGCATCTGCTGTGTGGGCATCTGCCGCAAGTTTTCCCACTTGCGGCGGCCTTTGTACGATCCGAACTCAATCTCTTCCGTATCGATCGCGCCGTAAAGCGTGTCAAAGTGGAAGGCATCAATCTCTCGGGAATCGATGCCAATATCCTTTCGCCAGTCGTTGAACAGGCCGACCCAGTCGCTGAAGGTTCCGATTTTTGCAACTTTCCCCGGCATAAAAGTAAATCCTCACTCGCTGTTTTCGTGGGAATGAGCGATTAGCAGTCAGCACTCAGCATCAGACCTCAAGCAACCGCGGATGCTGATGGCTGCGTGCTTGTCGATGCCCGGATGCTTCACCATTGCTCGCCCCACTTCCCCAGGACCAGTAACAATATTGAGGACGCCAGCCGGCACTCCGGCCTCAACGGCCAGTTCTCCGAAGCATAGCGCGGTCAGAGAAGTCTGGCTCGCCGGCTTCCACACCACCGTATTGCCGCAGGCCAACGCCGGACCAAGCTTCCACGAAGCCAGCAGCAGCGGAAAGTTCCAGGGAACAATCATTCCTACAACGCCTACAGGCTCGCGCAGTGTGTAAGTGAATGCAGTCTCGAAGGTGTTGACGGTCTCCCCGTAAGTTTTGGTCGCCCATCCGGCGTAATAGCGCAGAACGTCAACCACCATCGGCATATCAACGTAGCGCGACTCGAAAATCGGTTTGCCGTTGTCGAGGGTTTCGAGTTCTGCGAATTCATCAATGTTGTTTTCAAGCAAGTCGGCCAGCTTCCAGATCAGGCGTCCGCGTTCGCCGGCAGAGAGCTTGCGCCACGCGCCATTGCGGTCTTCAAACGCATGCCGCGCCGCCCCGACCGCGCGATCCACATCTTCGCCGGAGGCCACGGAGATCTCGGTGAGCACCTCGGCCGTCGCCGGATTGATGCTGTCGAACTTCTTCACGGTCTCCACCCACCGGCCCGCAATCAACAATCGTCCGGGCTCAAGCTTTACCTTGGTCGCTGCTAGCATCCTTGTCCTTGTACGGCGGCTCGTCGCCCATCAGTTCTAAGACTGCAAGAACCCGCGCAAGCCATTCTTCCCGCGGTCAGAAAAACTCCGCCCATGTAAGTCCTCCACCTCGACAAAATTCTCGCGAACTTCGAATACTCTACTTCGCCTTGAACACCGCGGGCCGCTTTTCAACGTAGGCCGCCAAACCTTCCTTCGCGTCCTCGCTCTGGAACAAGAGTTGTTGATTCTCGCGTTCAACCGCCAGCGCCGACTCCATCGGAATCTCCCAGCCAGTCTGCACCGCGCGCTTAATCCGCCCCACTGCCTTCGCTGCTTTGTTCGGGGGACAGAACTGTTTCGCATACTCCATAACGTTCTCCATGAAGTTCTCGCGCTGATAAATATCGTTGACGATGCCGAGCTCCTGCGCCTCTTCAAAGGAGAACGTATTTCCTGTGACCATGAGCTCAATCGCCTTACTCTTGCCCACCAAGCGCGACAATCGCTGCGTGCCGCCCGTCCCCGGCAGCACGCCCAGATTCACTTCCGGCAATCCAATTTTCCCTGCATCCTTGCGCGCGATGCGGATGTCGGCAGCCATTGCGATCTCCAGGCCTCCACCCACGCAATGCCCGTTGATCGCCGCAATCACCAGCTTGGGCGTGTGTTCCAGACGCAGCAGCATTTCGTTGGCGTGCAGGCAGAAGTAATACTTGAACGTTGGATCAACGCTCGAAAGCATCTTGATGTTCGCGCCCGCTGAGAAAAACTTGTCGCCCGCGCCGGTCAGAAGAATCACGTAGACGTCATTCGCCATACGAGCCTTGAGAATCGCCTCATCGAATTGCCGGTTCATCTCGTAGGTATACGTGTTGGCGGGCGGATCGCACATCTCGATAATCGCTACACCGCTATCCGTGCGGTAATTGACCAATTGTTTAGTGGATTCTCCGGCCGTGGGCTGCATAGTAGTCGCCATGGTCAAACTCCTTGTTTAAGTCGATCTGATCTCTCCACAAATTCGTTTCCAACCTAATCCCAAACTGTGAATCCGCACCTTCATTTTCGCGCCGGGGTCTTCTCCCGATTCTTATTGCCGTTAATCACGCCTCCGAGAAAGATGTCGCCCATCTCTCCCGCCAGGTGCTCGGCGTCAGCGTCAACTCGCGGATTGTGCCAAGTGTAAATCCAGTTCATCATGCCAAACAGACTGAGCACGGCAATGCGCGTGGCGAATTCCAATCCCTGAGCCCGTTTCAGATCTTCCAGCAGACCAACACAAATCCGGTAATATTCGCGCTTGATGGCGGCCACTTCCGATCCGAAACCATTCTTGAGCACGTCGGCTTCATGCGACAGGACTTTCATCGCCTGCTGATTAGCCAGAAAATACTCTAGATGATTCAGAATAAAGATGCGGATACGCTCTTCATGGTCGATCACGCCTTCCAACCGTCCCTTTAACCGCTGCACAATGGTGCTGAAGGTGTGCCTTTGGATGAGAAAAAGCAGGCGCTCTTTAGATTCGAAGTAGTAGTAAAGTCCCGCCAGCGACATGCCACTGGCCCGGGACAGATCGCGCATGGAGGCACCTTCATAACCTTTTTCGCAGAAGACGTCGGTGGCGTGGCTGAGGATCTCCGCCAGGCGCCGGTCAAAACGCGATGCCGGAGCCGATATTGCGCGGTGACGCCGGGAGGAAGCTCGTGACGCAGTCGAGGGAGTTGCCATGTTCACCCGCGGGAAAGGCTTATTCGAACGTTCGTTCGAGCCGAGTATACGCCAACGTCGTTCCAGTCACAAGCGGTAATTCCGGCAGATCAGATCAGATCCCGCGATTACATTGCTGTTTGCCGACGATCCAGGGGTCATGGGTGGTGTGCTCGAATCGAGGGTCCGAGCACGGCCACTTCTGCAGGCAACCGATCATACGTCTATGGGAGCGACGCTTTTCTGCCGGACTATAATGGCGCACACGAATGGCGCTAGCCTCGGGAATCACGCCAGGAGTTAGTTGCGCAAGTCCACCATCAATTGCTCAACCTCAGCCTTCAGCACAGCCGTAAGCGGAAGCAGTGGCAACCGCGCCGGCCCGCCGTAGTATCCATTCCAATCCAGCGCGTATTTCAGTCCCGAAATTCCCAGGTCAGATCCCACGCGCTGCGCAGCTTTAATTATGCGCTCCTGCTTCAAGCGTGCCAGATCGGCGTCGCCTTCTTTCCAAGCTGCATAGATTTCATAACATGCCGTCGGAGCGGGACAGGCAAAAGCCAGGATCGCTCCCACTGCGCCCGCCTCGAGAGAAGGCAGCAGTTTCTGCGCCGCTCCAACTAGCACCTGGAATCCAACTTCTTTTTGCCTCGTCTTCAGATTACCGACCACCGTCACAGCAGCAGACGACGCCTTGCTGGCAGACGGCTGCGGCGAAGACTGTGGGGATGTTGCCGCACCCCCAGTCAAAGCGCCCACCTGCAGCAGTTCCCCGCCGCCATGTGCACTCGAACCGGCCGCGGCCGCCAGCATGCGGGGCGTAACCGCATCGAAAGTTTCCGTGACCGCTGCGCTGCGTTTGATATGCCGCGTCCCTTCCACCATCTTGCGAACCTTTTCCACATCCCCGCCCGATTCCTTGATGCCGATGATGTTCGGATGCTCCGCCAGCTCCACCACGGTCTCGGCGGGAATGTCGTAGGCCGTAAACGTTGGGACGTTGTAGATCAGCACGGGCAACGGCGAGCCATCGGCCACCGTCCGGTAAAAAGCCAGCAGGTTCGCCGCATGCATCTGCCTTCTATAGAAATGCGGGGTGCGCACGAGAGCGACGTCGTATCCGAGTTCAGCCGCGTACTCAGTCAGCCGCAGCGTCTCAATCGCCGACTCGATTCCCGCCCCCGCAATCAGAACTTTGCTGGGCGCAGCCGCCTCCCGCGCGGATTTGAGCACATCACGGCGCTCCGAATCAGAGAGCATGACGGCCTCGCCCGTCGAGCCGAGCACAACTACGCCCGCCACAGGCGTGCGCGAGTAGCGCTCGACATTGTGTTCCAGCTTCTTGAAATACACGTTGCCGTCAGGATAGAAGGGCGTCGTGATAGGAGGAAAGATTCCGGAAAGCAGCATGAGCGATTCTAACCTGAAGATGGAAGATGGATGTCGAAGAAAACGGATCTCTACAGGAATTTGGCCGGGAGCACTGCGCCCAGCTGCACCAGCAAACTTAACTGGTCCCAGTTGTCCCAGCCTTCGACAATTTTCCCGCCGACGATACGCTGCACACTCATGCCGTTAACACTGACGCGCTTGCCCGAGGAAGGTATCCCCAGAAACGTTCCGGAATGCGTCAGGGTTGCGGTCCAGCGCGCCATGACTTTGTCGTCTTGTTCGATAGTGTCGTGGATCTCGACCTGAATATCTGAGAATCCCCTCAGAAAACTGCGCAGAAATTGTTTGAAGTGCTCCGGCCCGTGAATGTCGGCTCCATGCTGGGCTTGGCCGTGTCCAATCACATCCTGGGCGCACATCGCATCCACTGTTTCTTCCCGGCCCTTGTTCCAGACTTCGTCGAACCACTTGCGGATAAGCGCAGAATTCTGACCCATGACTCAGACCTCTCTCCGGGGATTTCTAGCCTCGGACATTGGCCCCGCGGTCCGCGTGCAAATGCTGCAGCGCCCGCACATTCACTGCACCGCGCTGCAAAGCTGAGATACCTTCTGCCGCCGCCCGCGCCGCGGACAGGGTTGTGACCGTCGGAATCCGCGCCGTCACTGCTGCCCGGCGAATGGCTTTCTCATCGAACCAGGGCTCCAATCCTGTGGGCGTATTGATGATCAGCTGAATGCGCTGGCCCTTGATGAAGTCCACCACGTTCGGTCGGCCTTCTTTCACCTTATAAACCCGCTCCACGTTCATGCCGGCGTTTTCGACGACGTCGGCGGTACCCGAGGTACACACCAGCCTGAAACCCATGTCCACGTATTTGCGGGCGAGATCCGCGACCTGCCGCTTGTCGTTGTCCGTCACGCTGAGGAAGACCGTTCCCTGTGTGGGCAGCTTCTGCCCCGCTGCCAATTGCGCCTTGGCAAACGCCTCGCCGAAGTTGTCAGCCACGCCCATGACTTCGCCGGTGGACTTCATCTCCGGCCCTAACACCGTATCCACGCCAGGAAACTTGTTCCAGGGAAACACCGGAGACTTCACGTAATAGCAATGCCCCGTATCCAGATCAGACCGCCGCGCAATATTCTCCGGCAGGAACTCGCGCAGCTTTCGCCCGGTCATGAGCCGCGCCGCAATTTTAGCCATCGGAACGCCCGTGGCTTTTGAGACATAGGGTACGGTGCGAGACGCTCGGGGATTTACCTCAAGCACGTAAACCTTGCCCGCTTCTGATCCATTTCCCGAAGGGCCGCCATTTCCCCGCGGGATGGCGAACTGAACGTTCATCAGACCCACGACCTTCAGCGCGCGAGCCAGCTGGAAGGTGTACTCCCGCATGCGCTCCAGTAGAGGCTGGGGGATGTCCACTGCCGGCAGCACACACGACGAATCCCCCGAGTGAATGCCTGCTTCTTCAATGTGCTGCATAATACCGCCGATGACCACATCTTCGCCGTCGGACAGCGCATCCACGTCCAGTTCAATGGCATCTTCCAGAAAGTGATCAATCAGAATCGGACGATCATGCGAGTATTCAACCGCTTCTTTCATGTAGCGCACAACCGATTCTTCATCGTAAGCGATCACCATCGCCCGCCCACCCAGCACATACGAAGGCCGCACCACGACGGGATATCCGACGCGTTTAGCACCCTCGATAGCCTCCTCGATCGAGGTCGCCATCACTCCCGGCGGCTGCGGAATTTTCAACTCCTCCAACAGCTTGTTGAAGTGCTTGCGGTCCTCCGCCAGATCAATCGACTCCGGTGACGTGCCAATAATATTTACCCCCGCCGCCTTCAGCGGCAAGGCAAGGTTCAACGGAGTCTGCCCGCCGAACTGCACAATCACGCCCACGGGCGCGCCCTTTGACGTTTCATGCTGATAAATCGCCCACACATCTTCAAACGTGAGCGGCTCGAAGTAGAGCCGGTCGCTGGTGTCATAGTCGGTCGAGACAGTTTCAGGATTGCAGTTGATCATGATCGTCTCGTAACCGTCCTCATGCAGCGCGAACGAAGCGTGGCAGCAGCAATAATCGAACTCAATTCCCTGCCCGATGCGGTTGGGCCCACTGCCCAGAATAATGACTTTCTTTTTCTCGGTCGGTGCTGCCTCGTCCTCGTCTTCGTAAGTCGAATAAAGATACGGTGTGAAGCTCTCAAATTCGGCGGCGCAAGTATCCACCCGCTTGTACACCGGCAGCACGCCGTGCTTCTTGCGCAGGTGTCGGACTTTTTCTTGTCCTTCCAGCCGCCATACTCCCGCCAGACGGCCGTCCGAGAATCCCATGCGCTTGGCCTCGCGCAACACTTCGGTGGGAATCGATTCCATCGGGTGCTTCTCCAACTCAAGCTGCATGTCGTTAATCTCTTTGAGTTGATAAAGAAACCATGGATCTATCGAGGTCATCTTCGCGATCTGCTTGACCGTGTGTCCCTGGCGCAGCGCGTACTGTACATATGCCAGCCGTTCGGGATGAGGCGTCACCAACCGCTGGGTCAAAATCTTGGGCTCAATCTTCGCTCCGCCGACGCGCTTTCCCGTATCAAGGGCGCGTACGCCTTTCATCAGCGCCTCTTTAAACGTGCGGCCGATGGCCATGACTTCCCCCACCGACTTCATCTGCGGGCCCAGGTTTTCATCTGCTCCAGGAAATTTCTCAAACTGCCACTTCGGAATCTTCACCACAACGTAGTCGAGCGTCGGTTCGAAACAGGCGGGTGTTTTGCGGGTAATGTCGTTAGGAATCTCATCCAGCGTGTACCCCACGGCCAATTTGGCTGCGATCTTCGCAATCGGAAATCCCGTAGCCTTCGACGCCAGCGCCGATGAGCGCGACACCCGCGGGTTCATCTCGATCACAACCATTCGCCCGGTCTCAGGATCCACGCCGAATTGAATATTCGATCCCCCGGTTTCTACTCCGATCTCGCGGATCACGGCAATCGCAGCGTCGCGCATCGCCTGATACTCGCGGTCCGTAAGCGTCTGCGCCGGAGCTACGGTAATCGAGTCGCCGGTGTGCACGCCCATGGGGTCGAAATTTTCGATCGAGCAAATGACGATGACATTGTCTTTCGTGTCGCGCATCACCTCGAGCTCGTACTCTTTCCATCCCAGCACCGACTCCTCGATCAGGGCCTCGTGCACCGGAGACATGTCCAACCCGCGCGCCAGCACTTCCATTAACTCTTCGCGGTTGAAGGCCATTCCGCCGCCCGAACCGCCCAGCGTGAACGACGGCCGTATGATCACGGGGAAGCCGATCTTGCCGGCAAACTCGAGCCCGTCTTTGGTGTTGTTCACCAACGCCGACTTGGGAACGTCGAGCCCGATCTTCTGCATCGCATCTTTGAAAAATAGACGGTCTTCCGCTTTCTTGATGGCGCTGATCTGGGCGCCGATCAGGCTCACGTTGTACTTTTCCAGAACCCCGCCGTCGGAGAGTTCAATGGCTAAGTTCAGCGCCGTCTGTCCGCCCACGGTAGGAAGAATCGCAAAGCCCGCGCCCGGCGACATCTCGCGCTCCATGCGGATGATTTCTTCCAGAAATTCCCGGGTTAGCGGCTCAATGTAAGTCCGGTCGGCAAACTCCGGATCGGTCATGATGGTGGCCGGATTCGAATTTGCCAGCACTACTTCAAAGCCTTCAGACTTGAGCGCCTTGCAGGCCTGCGTGCCAGAGTAGTCAAACTCCGCCGACTGTCCAATGATGATGGGCCCGGATCCGAGGACTAGGATTTTCGAGATGTCAGTGCGTTTTGGCATGGATGCAGTCTTGTTCTTGAATTCAGGCAGCACAGCTTCGGCGGCCGCTTTTGCGGATTCGCTCCAGGGTCCTGTGCGGCACGCCTGAAGCCGCGCTCCTTCAAAACATTGGCGCCCAGCACTCGCACGGACGAGGCGGGCACTCCGCGCTTCACCCCTTCCACTCCTCCATCATCCTCGTGAATTCCTTGAACAGATAATGCGAGTCATGCGGCCCGGGCGCGGCTTCCGGGTGATACTGGACGCTGAACAAAGGCAAGTTCCGGTGCCGTAGTCCTTCGAGAGTCGAGTCATTCAGATCCATGTGCGTGACTTCGACTTCACTGTCTGACAGCGAGTCTGGATCGACGGCAAAATTATGGTTGTGCGCCGTGATTTCAATCTTGCCAGTGGCCAACCGCTTGACCGGGTGGTTCCCACCATGATGTCCAAACTTCAGCTTGAAGGTCTTGCCACCGAGTGCGATACCGGTGAGTTGATGACCCAAACAGATTCCGAAAATCGGCTGCCGTCCCATCAATCGGCGGATCGAATCGACGGCATAGGTACACGGCTCGGGATCGCCCGGCCCGTTCGACAGGAACACTCCGTCCGGCTTGAGCGCGAGAACATCTTCCGCTCGCGTTTCAGCGGGAACCACCGTCACCCTGCATCCTTCACCACGTAACTTGCGTAGAATGTTTTGCTTAATGCCGAAATCATAAGCCACTACATGAAATCGCGCAGGCTCGTCCTTCACCCCGACCACGGCCACTGGCTCATGAGAGCGCTCGCCCACTTCCCACACATAAGACCGCTTCGTACTTACAACTTTCGCTAAGTCAGTCCCGTCCATTTTCGGAATCGAGCGGGCCTTTGCGATTAACTTATCCGCATCACTCTCGATGGTCGAAATCACACCCCGCATCACGCCGTGATCGCGCAAGTGCCGCACCAACGAGCGCGTGTCGATGTCGGAAAGTACTGGAACCTTGAACTGTTCCAGATACTCTTCGGCTACTTGCTGCGAGCGCCAGTTCGAGCTGACCTTCGAGAACTCGCGAACGATCAGCCCCTCGATCCATGGACGCGTGGCCTCGTTGTCGTCGTCGTTGGTTCCGTAGTTGCCGATCTCTGGGTTGGTCAGGACAACAATCTGTCCGGAGTAGGAGGGATCAGTAAAAATTTCCTGATAGCCGGTGATGGAAGTATTAAAAACTACTTCCCCGTAACATTCGCCTTTGGCGCCGTAGCCTTTGCCTCGGAAGACTCGGCCGTCTTCCAGCGCAAGGATTGCCTGCATTCTCGCTCCGGGCAGTGGATTTTAACGATTTTAGCAGGGAACTGCTGCCAAGCTGGAACGTTTTTTATTGAAAAGAAATTTGTGCTGTCACTGAGGAGAATTGCATTTGAATCGCGAGATCGGAGAGTTTTTTCCCTTCCCGCCTAGAGACTGTAGCCCACAGCCGTGCCGCCGTAGATTCTAAGGACCAACCGCCGCCAAAATGTAGTCTGTCAGCAACTTTTCCGTTTGCTCGTGCATGCCTCGGGTGTTGAAATTTGTGCTGGTCACGACCACGGCCATATCGAGGCCGGGAAACACCAGAACCTTGTTCCCGCCGTTGCCATTCATGTAAAACGCCGGATAACTCTTGCCGCCTGACTTGAACGACCTAATCCACCAGAGATAGCCATATTCGGTGTCATCGTCGATCCGGGCGTGCGCCTGGGTCGACGCTCGCACCCAGGATTCGTCAACGATTCGGCTTCCCTGCCAGATGCCGCCGTTCAAGTACAACTGTGCCATCTTCAGCAGATCCCGGCTGCGCAAACGAAGTCCGCCGCCAGTTTGCGGAATATTCAGGGGCGAGTACACCCATTGAGCATCCCTAATTCCGAGGGGCCCGAAGAGTTTTTCTTGCGCAAAACGATCGGTGCGCTTCCCGGTCACTTTCTCCAACACCTCGCTAAGTGTGAACACGCCCCCAGTGCAGTAGCTGAAATATCTCCCGTAAGACGGCAGTTCCACTTGCTCGCCGAGGTGCATTCTTCCGCGAATCGGCAAATCAAGGATGAACTGGCTCCAATCCTCCACCACGTACATGCGTTCTTCGTTGCCCCGCGAAGCATCGTTCCAATCATCGCATTCCAGCGGCGAACTCATGGTGAGGAAGTCCTCCACCGTGATCTTCTCTTTCCGAGGATCAGGGTTCTGGACCTTCCGCGCCCGATCCGGCAGAAAGGCCAGCACACGGGCATCGACTCCATTCAACTTCCTCGCGCGAATAGCAATCCCAACCAGAATATCGGTGATGCTTTTGCTTGCCGAGCGAGTGTCCCGGAGTGTGTTCGCGTCGCCGTCGAAATAACCTTCATAGGCAAGCTTGCCCTGCCGCGCAATTAGAACACTCCCAATCTTCTTGAAATCGCCCGCATGAATCGCGTTCTCCATCTCCCGCAGGGGCTTCGCCGAGATTCCTGCCGACTCTAAGTTGGTGGTCGACCAGCCATCGTGCTTTGATTCGGGAGCGCCAGGCGACGCGGCCGCTTGTGCCGACAAAGAGGCGCTCCAGGCCATAGACATCGAGACAACAAAAACTGTAACCATACGGCTAGTCATATTCATGTCTCCGCCTGGTGTAAAGACCGTCGTCCAACAAAGACTTTTGGCAAAGAAAAAGGTTTGCAGCATGCGTAAAAAAAAGGCGGAACACATTCGCCGAGCCCTATCATCGTTGTCATGGGATTTATCCTGCTGAGAACAGAAAGACTCCAACTAAGGTCCGCCACAGCGGAACTTGCCGCGGCCGACCTAAATAACCCTGCTGAATTTTCCCGTCTGCTCGAAGCCGACGTTCCTCGAGTTTGGCCACCGCCATTGAACGACGACAATACAAAGGCGTTCACGCTCAAGTACCTCAAAGAAAATCCAGATGCTGCTGGCTGGGGAACCTGGTACTTCCTGCTCCCCGGCAGAGCCGAGGAAAGGACACGAGCCATTGGGATTGGTGGCTTCAAGGGAAAGCCTTCCCGGGAAGGAATGGTGGAGATCGGTTATTCAGTCATGCCCGACTACCAGCGACTAGGTTTTGCTTCCGAAGCTGTAGCCGGCCTGATCGGTTGGGCATTTTCCCATCCCGAGGTGCGCCTGGTCACAGCGGAGACGCTGCCGGCACTGGAGGCGTCCATCCGCGTTCTTGAAAATAACGGCTTTCACTTACTGGGAAGAGGCTCCGAAGAAGGCGTCATCCGATACGGGATCGACAGAAACCAGTTTCAACCCCACGGTTAGAACACAAAAGGCACAAACCGCTTTGTGCGTCGCATGTACTGTTCGTACCGCGCGCCCAAGTTGGCGAGAAGCGCCCGCTCTTCGACATGCACTCGGTAGATGTAGCCTAGAGCTCCCGCGACAGTAATCATCAAAACACTGAGCCAGTTCGTCAGTGCCAGTCCGGTCCCGATGTACATCAACATGCCTCCAGCGTATGAAGGATGCCTAACCCACCGGTAGGCTCCGGCTTCAATCACGGGTTGATCAGACGTCGCTTTCACATTGCCGGTGAAGTGTTTTCCTAGAACCCGCCAACAGTGACGCCGCAATAGGCTGCCGCATAGCAGAGTCACAATCCCGGCCATAAACCAGATTCTCTGCCCGCGCGCGAAGCTAAAGGCGGGAATTCCGGCGACCACGAATGCCGCCGTCATACCGATCCATCCGGCCAGGACGATCAAACAGGTCGATCCACGATCGGTGTTTTCCCCCGGCGACGGGCGTGCGCGAGCCACTACCGAGAACTCTGGCAGGTATGCAAACAGAAAGACCGACCAAAAAACCCACGCGTAAGGAGATGTATAGGCAAGCGGCTTCATCGCTATCCAGCCCAGGTAATACACTCGCACGCTGTCGTCGAGGCGTTGTGAGTATAACGTCGGAAACCGCAGAAAGGTACGGTACCTGAAGCTTCAAGACCGGTTTATCGCACCCGCCCCATCTTGTCCATGGGCCAGTAACCAAAGGCGGCCTTGCCGTAAATATAGTTCTGATTCACCGGTCCGAAATCCCGGCTGTCGTTCGACATAGAACGATGGTCACCCAGCACGAAGTAAGAATGCGCGGGCACGACTATTTCCGCATAAGACCGTGCATCGCTATAGGCCGGCGGAACATAATCCTCGTCAAGGGTCTCATCATTCACGTACACCTGTCCGCCGTCGATACGAATTCGATCTCCCGCCACCCCGATTACGCGCTTGATGTAGCTCTTCGACGGGTCCCGCGGATACCGAAATACCACCACATCGCCGCGTTCAATGGGCTCCAGGCGATAGACAAACTTGTTGACGAAGATCCGCTCCTGGTCAGCCAACGAAGGCATCATGCTGGTACCTTCAACTTTCACCGGCTGGTAAATGAAGACAATAATGAAAGCAGAAATCGCCACAGAAATGAACAGATCACGCAGCCATAAGCCCCACCCAAACCTGGCCAATCCCAGCTTATGCGGCGCGCAGGAACCGGCCGGACCCAGGCTCGCCTCTGAGACCGCGGAGGCAGCTCCCGGAGAAGGTTCGTTTTCCGTGCTCAAGGCCATTGCGGACTCTATTGTATACAGATCATCCTGCCTTGGGTTTGGTTGCCCCCATCCCAACCCCGAGAGTCTGCGGCTTTCAAGCTTTGCCCATGACAAGGTAAAATGCGAGTTGGGAGACCCCAGAATGACTACTCGTGTGCGCATTCAGCCCCTGGCACTCCGCAGAATCCTCACCGTCGCTTTCCTGTTTCTGGTCACCCTCGTGATGTCGGCACCGTGGGCAACCAGCCAGGAGGAAGTTGGGGTGCCGGCTTTCAACGCCGGACCTCCGCCCAAGGGTACAAAACTGCCGCCCATCCTTGGCAAAGACCAACTCTGGGGCGCCGACGCTCAATCTCCCTATCAGACTCACGCCTACGATTTGGCAGCTGAGATTCCGACGGTGCTTCACCAGCAGCCCTGCTATTGCTATTGCGACCGCATGGGCCATAACAGCTTGCATAGTTGCTTTGAAAGCACGCACGGGGCCCGCTGTGCTATCTGCCTCAAAGAGGTTTACTATTCCTACCGACAGCACAAGAAGGGTAGGACGGCGGCACAGATTCGTCAGGGCATCATCAAGGGCGAGTGGAAGCAGATAGACCTCGAAGCGGTTGCGGCCATTCATTAGCAACCGAGTTGCCAGTTTCCGAGCGCTAAAAACACCCCGTAATCGGCCTCGAACGTTCGCCAGAAGACATTTGGGATTATCCGCAGGCCGGCTGTTCACTACTCGGTACACGGTACTCGTCGACCCCAATTGCCCTAACCCGCCATTTAGGCGATACTTTACACGCAACACCGAAGCGCGCACGGAAGGAGTATCGATTACGAAGACCACAGGAAGAGTTCTGCACATGGCCCAAAAACCTACCGCGAAGAAGTCGCTGGGGGACGATCCTCAATATGCCCAGGCCGTCCAAAGCTATGAAGTCGGTCTGCGCGCCATGCAAGAGCACAAGTTTGAGAAGGCGAAACCTCACTTCCAGAAACTCATCAGTGGCCCTAATCGAGAATTGGCTGACCGCGCCGGCGTTCATCTCAATACCTGCAACCAGCACCTCGACCGCGCTACTAGCAATCAATTCAAAAGCACCGAAGAGCATTTCGACTACGCGGTTTCCCTGATGAACGTTGGAGATTACGTCACGGCTCGCGAGCATCTCGATAAACTCCACAAACAGTCGCCCAAAGCGGATTACGTGCTTTACGGTCTTGCCGCACTAGATTGCCTTACCGGCCATGTGGAAGACTCGCTCAGGAGGCTCGACGAGTCTCTTCGCATGAATCCCAATCTGCGTTATCAAGCGCGCAACGACTCGGACTTCCAAAATCTTGCGGAAGACCCGCGCTTCACTGAACTCCTGTATCCGGACCCAGGCGCCGATCTCGGTCCCCAGGAAGACTCTGTCCGCGACGACGAAATTGTGTAGAACTCGAACCGTGCAATCGAAGATCGCCGCCGTGAAGTCCCCTTGTTGCAGCGCGGGTTCTGCCAAAGCTGGTCGCGAACCACACCATGGAAATCAAAACCTCTGAGCTTTCGGCCCCCGAGAAAGCCGCTCGCGAGCGCGGTCTCCGGGTGGTCGCCATCGGGGGCGGTACCGGCCTCTCCACCTTGCTCCAAGGCTTGAAGCGCTTCGTGCTGTATCCCGGAGAATCCCGCAGCGTCCCTGCCGACTTGCTCCCCATTCGAGAGCTCAGCGCCGTCGTCACCGTCAGCGACGACGGCGGCTCCAGCGGCCGCCTGCGCAAGGAGCTCAACATGCTCCCCCCTGGAGACATTCGCAATTGCATCGTAGCGCTCAGCGAAGACGAAGCCCTGCTCTCCAAACTGTTCCGTCACCGCTTCGATAAAGGTTCCGGCCTCGAAGGCCACAGCTTCGGCAACCTTTTTCTCGCGGCGCTCACTTCCCTCACTTGCGATTTTTCCGAAGCCGTGCGCCTCTCTTCTGAAATTCTGCTTACACGCGGCCACATCTATCCCGCTACCACTTCCAACATCGAACTCGAAGCGCTGATGGAGGAGGGCACACGCGTGCGCGGCGAAACCAAGATCACCGCTAGCACGGGACGCATCATTGAACTTTTCCTCATCCCTTCCGACCCCGACCCCATGCCGCAAACTCTCGATGCCATTGCCCGCGCCGACATGATCACGATCGGTCCCGGATCGCTATTCACCAGCCTCATTCCTAACCTCCTGGTCCGAGGCATCGCCCAAGCCATCGTGGATTCTCCTGCGACCAAAGTCTATGTCTGCAATCTGATGACACAGGCGAATGAAAGTCTCGGACTCAGCGCCGCCGATCACCTTCAGGCACTCAATCGCCACGCCCAAAGGCAGCTCTTCGATTACGCCCTTATCAACCGCACGCCAGTGTCCGATGAGCTCAAGGTCAAGTATGCCCTCGAAGGCGCTTGCCAGATCGTCGCCGACCTCGATACCATCGAGGCCCTGGGCGTAATCCCCGTCCTGGGCGAACACCTCGAAGAACATGCCGGAGTCGCTCGCCACAATACCACCAGGGTTGCTCACGATCTGCTGCAACTTGTCGCGCAAGCCCCCCGCACCGACCGCGAATCAATCTCCAACGGCGGTTCGTAAGCTCCCAAGAGTCGTGCTACGAGCCATGGTTCACGAGCGAAAACGCAGGCCACCGCCGAAGTCTGCGGTCCGGTTTTCATTGTTCGCTTTGGTCGTTTTCCTGTATTGTGATTTTTTCGCCTCACATCTTCGCCCTGAATTCCGAAGTCCAAGCAAACCATGCGTTCTCTGATTCCCGCCGTTGTTATCCTTTCAGCCGCTTCCGCATTCTGCCTCGCCCAAGTTGATCCGGGTCCCGCAGACAGCGCTCGAGAATTCGAGATCTGGGCCGCCGGCGGCCATTCCGTCCCGGGAGGCACCGCTCGCACGGGAGTTTTCCATGCCGGACTCCGATACGGTTGGATCCTCACCGGCCCGCATCTTCCCAGCATTTTCCGCGGACGCCTCGAATATGCAGTTGACGCTGTGCCGGTGTTCTTGGTTTTCCAGCCTGCCCATACTGCCTATGGTGGGAGCTTCAATCCCCTCGGCCTCAAGTGGAACTTCGAGCGCCGTGGCCGTCTTTCGCCCTATCTCGAACTGGGAGGTGGCGCGCTGTTCACCAACCACAACGTTCCCGCCTTCACCAGCAAAGTAAACTTCACGCCCTCGGCCGCCCTCGGCACACACATCCTGGGCGCGAAATATAATTGGAGCCTCGAACTACGCTACCTGCACATCTCCAACGCAGGCCTCACCCGTATAAATCCAGGCCTCAACACAGTGGAGTTCCGCCTTGGCGTCGGCAAATTCTTCGGCGGACATCCCTAATGCTAATTTTGGAATGTCATCCAGAGCGAAGCAGATCGATTCGCATATTGAAGATTGAGAATTATTGTGAGGGGTGTCCCACGGAGGAGGCCCCACCCCTTCTCGCGCTTTTTGCGAGAAGGCGGGCGACGCCCGCGAACGTTTCGGGTTCCGGGAGAAACGGACAGGACCGGGTTGGATTTAGGATCGAATCGCAAAACTGGCTCGAGGCTCACAGCACGATCACAGCAGCTCCGTCAATCGAATCCTCTTTGAGCGCGATCAAAGCTTCGTTGGCTTGATCGAGCGAAAACGCGGTCACCTTCGGCCGAAGGCCGATCTGGCTAGCGACCCCTAGGAAATCCCTCGCATCATCGCGAGTCATGTTTGCGACACTTCGAATCTGGCGCTCGCCCCAAAGCAGGCGATCGTAATCGAACTGCGGAATCCGGTCGAGGTGAATGGCGTTGATGGCTACGACTCCTCCCTTCCGCAGACTGCCAAGAGCCGCTATGACCACATCGCCGCTGGGGGCGAACGTCACTGCGCGGTCAAGTTCTACGGGGGGTTTATCTTTCTCGCTGCCCACCCAGACCGCCCCCAGAGAAGTCGCCAATTCACGGTGCCGCGCTCCTCGTGTCGACACGTAGACCTCACAACTCCGGGAGCGCAAGACCGTAATTGCAAGATGCGCAGACGCACCGAAGCCAAACAGTCCCACGCGCTCTCCAGGCTCGACCCCGGCCACACGAAGGCTCCGAAAACCAATAATGCCGGCGCACAATAGCGGAGCTGCGTGCAAATCATCGAGCGACTCGGGAAGCGGAAAAGCGAAATCGGATCGCACCAGGGCATACTCGGCATATCCGCCATCCACGGTGTAGCCCGTAAAAGTTGGCGAATCGCAAAGGTTCTCCAGCCCCCGACGACAGTACTGGCACGTGCCATCAATGCCCCCAATCCAGGAAACACCCACACGCGTACCCACGGGAAGTCCCTCCATAGCTCCGGCCACAACTTCGCCGACAATCTGGTGGCCGGGGATCACCCCCGCACGACGTACCGGCAATTCGCCTTCAACAATGTGCAAATCGGTGCGACAGACCCCGCAGGCCCGCACCCGCAACAGAATTTGACCTTGTTTTGGTGCAGGCTGAGCCACTTGGCCAATCCGAAGAGGCCGCTTTGAAACGGCTTGAGGCGAGGTCAGAGTAGCCGCTTTCATCTAGACACCGAAGGACTTTTCTCGATCGAACAGCCGCGGATACAAGTAGTATAGCGAGCAGCGCTAAGAATCTGCATTTCAGAAACCGCACCTGAAGTGTTTCGGGCAACCATTTCCGGCTTCGCGGATTCCTTTACTAACAACCGCAATCCTGGCTCCGGGGGAGACGTCCCGTGAAGAGTCATTTGCCTGTTTCCCTTCTGCTTCTGCTAGCGTTCTGTTGTTCGCAGTCAGTCTTGGCCCAAAACGCTTCCATGGCTGGCACGGTGAAGGACAGCGCAGCCGCCGTCGTGCCCGAAGTGAAAGTAACCGTCCGCAACAATGCAACCAACGCGTCGCGCAGCGCTTTGACCGACCGCTCCGGAAGCTACCGCATCGCGAGTCTTGGCCCCGGCAGCTACGATGTTGTCATCGAAAAATTAGGCTTCAAGATAGTGGAATATCCGCGAGTGGAACTCACTGTCGACCAGGTCCAGTCCCTCGACGCCATCCTTACACCAAGCGCCATCACCGAGAAAGTGACAGTGCAGGGCGAAACAGTGGCTCCCATCGACCTCAGCGACGCCCAGGTTGGGAACATCGTAAGGAGCCAGCAAATGGAGGATCTCCCCATGATTCTTCGAGACCCCTACCAGTTGATATTGCTTTCCCCCGGCGCGATCCAGGGCAATTCCCTGCTGCAAGGACTTTCCGTGAATGGTTCCCGCGAGCGAAATAACAACTTCCGGCTCGACGGTACCGACAACAATGATGCCGAAATTCCTGGCTTGTCTTTGCCGCAGCCCGGCCTGACCTCACTCAATCCGGACTCGGTCCAGGAGTTTCGCGTCATCACCAGCAATTACCTGCCCGAGTTTGGCCGCAACACCGGAGCCGTCGTGGACATCGTGAGCAAGCGGGGCACTAACGACTTTCATTCCGACCTCTACTGGTTTGGGCGCTACAGCGCGCTGGGTGCACGCGACTTTTTCAATCATCAGACCAATGTAGCCGGACAGGTCGCCCCTAAGGACTCTTACGTCCGCAACACCTTCGGTCTCTCAGTTGGCGGTCCCATCCACCGCGACAAAACTTTCTGGTTCGCAAACTATGATGGCCAACGCTTCGTCACGACCCTCACCAACACCAGTAGCGCACCGACGGAAGCCTTCAAGTCTGGGATTTTTACCTACCTCGGCCAGCCCATTGATGTCAGCACACCGTTGTCGCCGAACAATATCAATGGATTGCCCCTCGATCCCACCATTCAGAAGATATTAGCTCTCTATCCCGCACCGAACGGCCCCGTTGTGGACGATGTGCGAGCCAAGCTCTTCTTTCCCAGCAAGTCCATCACCACTGGCGACAACCTGAGCGCCCGCGTGGACCACAGCTTCGCTCGGAACGAAACGGTCGCAGTGCATTACACCTTCAACCGTTTAGAAGATCCCAACTTCGACCATACCGATTTCCTTCCGGGGCTGGGAGGAACCGGAACGCTACAACGAAGACAGAATGCCTCCGTGCAGCTCACGTCTGTGATCGATCCGAACCTGGTGAACAACTTTCGAGTCGGCGCCAACCGGATCAACTTCCCGCTGAATTGCGAAGGTTTAAACATCCTCGACAGTTTAGGTCTCACGGATTCTCTCGGCCGCGGTGTCGATGTTCCGCTTCCCGGCGTGGACGGCTTTGGCTGTCTGCTCATCGTCGACAGAAATGGTTCCAAGCGATTCAGCGGCACCTATACCATGGCGGACGACATCACCTGGGCCCGCGGTCATCACACTTTCAAGTTCGGCGTCGAGACTCGTGATGTCTACTCCAACAGCACCAATGATTTTCTTTCCCGGCCCACGGTTGACTTCAACAACTTTTCCAATTTTGGCAACGCTCCCGCATTTTTCACGGGAACTCAAGTAGACGCTATTCCCACGCTACAGAACATGGTTTGGTCGCTCTTCGGCACCGTGGGATCTGTCACACAAGCCCAATTCTTTTATAAGACCGGCAATCGCACCCCCGACGATCTACGAGGTTTCCGCCAGCAGGAATTCAATGCCTTCGCGCAGGACGCTTTCAAAATCCTCCCCAACCTCACTCTCAGCTATGGCCTGCGCTATCAGTTCAACGGGGTTCCTTACGAGGTGAACGATCTGCTGTCCACGCTGTTTACCAATCCCAGTGGACCGGCTGCTTTCACCTTCACTGTCGCCGGGCAGAAAGACAAGGGCCTGCCTCCGCTTTACAACAATGACTGGCACGACTTTGAGCCGCGCGTCGGCATCGCCTGGGATCCTTTCAAAAACGCTAAGACTTCCATCCGCGCCGGCTACGGCATTTTTCACGACCGGCTCTTTGGCCAGTTGCTCGGACTCACCCGCGGCAACCCGCCCTTCCAGCAGGTGTTCTTTGAGCCCTTCTTCGGCACACCACCGTGTACTCCACCCCAGATTCAAAGTCAGGTGGGCTTCTGCGTGGGACCACCACTTTCCGGATTGCCCCTCCCGCCCTCCCTCACCACCACGTCCGTGGTCCCCCAGGGATCGGGCCTGCTGCCCTTCATCATCGATCCGCATTTGCGCATGCCCTATAGCCAAAGCTGGAACGTCGGAGTGCAACGGGAACTGCCCGGCAACGTGCTAATGGAAGTCAATTATGTAGGGTCGAGGGGAACGCGTTTGCTTAGACTCGTCGATGGCAATCCTCCGCAACCGGCTCTTGTCTCCCAATTGATAGCCGATGGGGTTCCGCCCCAGGTGTTGCAATTCAATGCTCTGTACTTCGGCGCCGAGGAAGGATTGCTCCCCTTCGATGCCGTAAACAACAACGCGTTCCTGCACGCGGAATTTTTCAACAATGCCGCTTCATCGATCTATAACGCGCTGCAAGCGAACATCACCAAGCGCATGTCCCATGGATTAGCCATCGAAGCCGCGTACACCTGGTCGCATGCCATTGACGATTCTTCCGACCCGCTCGTGCCCGCAGCGGGCAATCAGGGATTCCCTCGCAACTCCCTCGATCTCGCCGCCGAGCGTGGCAATTCTGACTTCGATGTAAGGCAGCGGCTGGTGCTCAACTATAGTTGGCAACTCCCGATCGGCCGCGGACGCTCGCATCTCACCGAAGGCATGACCGGCACGATCCTTGAAGGATGGCAAGTGGCCGGCATCACAACTTTCTCCGCCGGCCTTCCGTACGAGATCTTCACTGCCACAGACACCGCTCACACCGGGCAACCACAGCGCCCCAACTTTAATCCCGCGGGTACGCCAGTACCTATCAGTAATCCTCTCACGCAAACCGGACCGAATCTGGGTCTGTTCTCCGACGCTCCCTTTGGAAGCGCCGGAAACCTCGGCCGCAATCACTTCTACGGCCCCGGAATCAACAACTGGGACATGGTTCTGCAAAAATCCGTCAGCCTCACCGAGCGCGTTGGACTCGATTTTCGCGCCGAGACCTATAACCTGTTCAATCGCGTCCAGTTCACCCAGCCCGGAAATCTGACCCCCGACTTCGGCACCTTCGGACAATCCACCGGAGAAGTCCGTCGAGCCGATCAGACGACCGGCGCACGGCAGATTCAGTTTGGTATGAAGCTGCGGTTCTGAAAGCCTGAGGTTCGGCGACCCCGCCCATCCGCCCTCGCCACCACTTCGGGGGGCGCGAGAACCGTGTCCGCCAAATCATTGGTTGCTGCTCCACTGCAGCGGGGTCAACCATCGTCTTGTATTACGCAGTGTAATACGACACACTTTAGGCTACGGTGACCCCATGGATTCTCCTTTGACCTTGAGACTCGACCCGAAGACCAGGCAACGAATCGCGCGCATAGCTCGCCGCAGACAGGTCTCCATCTCCGAGGTAATTCGGCAGGCGATCGAAGCTTGGGCGGAGCAGCAAGAGCCGATCGCTGCACCCTATGAAGCGATGGCCGATTTGATTGGTGTAGTCCACGGAGGGATGCGGGGGTGCTCCACCGACACGGGCCTGCGCTTCTCGGAATGTTGCCGTGCAAGTCCAGCAAGGTGTGCATCTTGACAGCGGCCTTGCGCCGGCGAAACTTCGCCCACGGAAACAGCGACAGGCGCAGGTCGATGGTGGTCGAATCCAGAGCATCTCTGCTCCAGATCGACGCCAATCGGATCGCGGGCATGCAGCCACCGGGCGATGGAAGGGGAAGGGGGAGATACCACTGAGAAGGATCGAGGGAACAAAAATCTGAGCTGCGCAGACTGCCCTGAGCAGTTCTGGTGGCACTATTTTGCGGGTAGAGTTCCACAGGCACACATCTAACTACCAAGATGTCGTAAGCTAGATGTACGGAGGATAGCGTGCGCTGCGGCCGCTGTGGAAATGAAAATCTGGAGAGCCACCGCTTCTGCGGGATGTGTGGCACATCCCTGCTGGCTGGGGCGGAGACTCAGGCATGGCCGGGCATTTCCCCCGCAGAGAGCGCCTCGCACGGTGCGTCTTCGCCACAATCCAAGGAACCTCGGCCACCACTGCCCCCGCGAGTTGAGACTCCTGCGAACACCCCGGCCCAGCCTGGTTCGCCTCGCCCATCGCGTGTTGCCAGTTCCGCCGAGAGCCCGATTATCAGCGGACCGTCATTTCTCGGATTGAACCAGCCGAGCCCGGCTGAACGGATGCCGCGCGGTAACTCGATTTACGCGCTTGACCAGGCTCCAGCAAAATCATCTCGCAATCTGGATTATCTGCTGGAGGATGATGAACAGGAACCGAGACGCGGCCGAGGCAAGGCGCTGATGATCTTTGTCGCGCTTCTTTTGTGTGCCGGCTTCGGCTACTTGCGCTGGAAGACCGGGGGATTCTCCTGGCTTACCGCCGAAATAAAAGCTGCGGTGCAACCCGCTGCGCGCCCCGGTCCTCCATCGCAGACTGATTCTTCGTCGCCGGCGCCCGCACCTCCGGGCACCGCAACGACTGGGACAGATCCGTCGGCGGCTCCCACTAGTGCCTCTCCCGCAGGGGAACCGTCGTCTCCCCCAGCCGGTCAAGGGGCGGGGACCACACCCGGTACCGATAACTCTTCTTCGGCGCCCGTGGGCTCTACCAGCTCAGGCCCTAACGACTCAGCCCCCGGCAATTCCGCCCCGGCTGGATCCACGGGAGCATCGGCGGCACAGCCCGCTGCCGGAGATGCTTCATCACGTTCGACCGCCGCTCCATCCACCTCGCCGGCAGCAACGCCCCCCGAGGCTGAATCGAAGGCTCCCGAATCGAACGAGAGCGCTTCCACTGACTCCACTGCGGCGCGTCCGGATTCGAAGACGGAAGCGCCAGCAGTACCGCCAGCGCGCGCAAGCGCAGGAACGCCGGCGCGCAAGTCTGGCGCTGTCCCAGGTTCAAAGCCCACGCCGGCCATCCCTTCAGACTCGGTAGTGATCGATGCGGAAAGATACATTTATGGACGCGGTGGCGTGGCGCAGGATTGCGATCGCGGTCTGAAGATGCTGCGAACCAGCGCTTACCAATCGAATGAGAAGGCCATGATTTCGCTGGGTGCACTGTACTCGACCGGCCTTTGCGCACCTCGCGATTTACCTACGGCGTATCGCTGGTTTGCCGTGGCCCTGCGAAAAGAACCTGACAATCCAGCTTTGCAGCAAAATCTGCAAAAGCTCTGGAGCCAAATGACGCAGCCGGAGCGGCAATTGGCTATCAAGTTGAGCCAGTGAGGTTGTGGCGCAGTCTCTGCGGTCATGTTCCTCCCAGCCGAGGGAAATAAAAAAGGGAAATCCATTCATGCCTGTTTTTCGCGACGAATCGAGGAGAGTCCTCGCTTCAGTTCGGCGGTCAGGTCCGCTTCCCCAGTGATGACGTGCACCGGTTTGCCGGATTCTCGACCAAGCCAGGCGTTCAACTGTTCAGGTGAAGTCATCACCGACCGGCCCTGGCGCGAGATTGGCATTCCGGTGCGTGCCCATCGCCGAACCACCGAAATCGGCTCCCCTAAGAAAGATGCGATTTGTCGCCAACCTTTGAGCGTCTCCGGCTGAGCCTTCGCTTTAACGACTTGAGTGCGCTTGCGCATAGAAGATTATGAGAGGAATCGATAATCGTCTGGGCCTAGATATCCCTTATGCGGAATGCTCCGCTCCACCCCAGGTCTCGGGCAATACAGGATTCTCCCGATTGTTTTGAGGGCTCTAAGACGGTGCGTAACCCCGTGTTCTTGCATCGAAGTGATTGTCATGTCCGTTTACACCAGGTTGAGTCTTCGCGGTTCTCGCGCGCTGGCATGGTGTGTGTTCGTTGGCAGCACGCTTGGAGTACAGCTGCAGTCAATCGCCGAGTCGGCATCGCCCCCCGCGAAACCTCGCACGGAACATATTCGCAAGGGACACGCGATGGCTCGAAAGACCTTGCTCAAGGGCGTGGGAGAATTTGCCGAGGTCACGCCGACGCTCTATCGCGGGTCCCAACCGACGCACGAAGGATTCAAGGAACTGGCGAAGATGGGCATCAAGATCGTCGTCGACGTCCGCGGGACCAAGCGCGACGGCGAGGGGAAAGAGGTCCGCAGTCTTGGAATGGAGCACGTTTCAATTCCATGGCATTGTCCGTTTCCGAGGGATGATGTCTTCGCGCGATTTTTGAAGCTGCTCCGCAACAATCCCGGGAAGAAAGTTTTTGTGCATTGCCGTCTGGGAGACGATCGCGACGGCATGATGATCGCCTCATACCGCATGGGGATCGAAGGATGGTCAGCGGAAGAAGCGATGAAGGAGATGCAGACATTTGGATTTACGCGAGCGCATCATTTCATCTGTCCGGGACTGGCGCGCTACGAGAAGCATTTTCCGGAACACCTAAAAAAGAATCCAATCTTCAAGGAATTTCGCGCCCAGGACGGGGCAGAGAGAACCCCATAAACGAGCGCGTCTTTCTGTAGTCACCCCGAACCAAGCTACGCCCGCCACGGACTTAAGTGACGCCTGCGAAGCAAAACAATCGCGTTGGGTCGTCTCACCCATCCCGAGTGGAGAGATCTGGATCAATAGTGGTATGAGCGGCAAGAGTTCGAGCCGCAGGCCGCAATTTGCAAAGGTCCTTCGCTCCACTCAGGATGACAAGAGTAGAGGCGAGCGGAACTTTGCCTCCGCCAGCCTTGGGAAAAAAGCAAAAGCCCGGCCTGATCGGGACCGGGCGTTTACTTGTTGGGGTTTGTCGGGTTGCCAAACCGTACTAGGCAGCCGCGGATCTCTTTGTGCGACCCTCCGTCGTGACAGGTTGAGCTACTTTCCGCACGAGAAAGGGTTGCAGGTTCGGCTCAGAACCGGCCCACTCCAAGCTGACAATCGAGTGTCCGGGCTGGCACGTAACGAAATAGCGCTCTCCGTTGGGGCTGGTTACTTCGAACTTGCCGGTCTCGCCCTGTAAAGCCTCGGCAACGTCATACGTCGTGATGCTTTCATTCAGTTTCATGGGGACTTCCTCCAAATTTTCTATTAAGTTGTTTTGGGTTGTCCCCTACCCTAGGGAGGAGCTTTACCAAGGCGAGATAGATCCCTTAGATCCTCATAGAGAAGTGGCGCGCTACAAGACCGCTAGACTTCGTCGCTCTCCTTCAACCTTGCAATCACGCCGAAATCTTCCAAGGTTGTCGTGTCGCCTTTGACTTCGCCGTTCGTGGCCAGCTCGCGAAGCAGGCGACGCATGATTTTGCCGCTGCGAGTCTTGGGCAGCATGTCGGTGAAGCGGATATCGTCAGGCCTAGCCAGCGCACCAATTTCTTTCGCCACCCAGCTGCGCAACTCTTCTTTGAGCTGGGGACTGGGAGTTCGTCCGTGCTCGAGCGTAACGAACGCGGAAATGGCTTGACCTTTAAGCTCATCCGGACGCCCTACCACCGCAGCCTCGGCCACGGCTTCATGCGCCACCAGCGCTGACTCCACTTCCATGGTGCTAAGCCGGTGGCCGCTGACGTTGAGCACATCGTCCACCCGCCCCATGATCCAGAAATATCCATCTTGATCTTTGCGAGCCCCGTCGCCAGTAAAGTACATGCCGGGAATCTGTGACCAATATTGCTTCACGTAACGATCAGGATCGCCATAAATAGTCCGCGCCATCCCTGGCCACGGCTTCTTCACAACCAGAAATCCGCCAGACCCGGCTGGCACCGGCGTGCCATCCATGGTGACCACATCTGCCATAACGCCCGGGAACGGCCGCGTTGCCGAGCCCGGCTTGGTAGCAATCGCCCCCGGAATCGGGGCAATCATGATGTGCCCCGTCTCCGTCTGCCACCAAGTGTCGGTGATCGGGCAGCGGTTGTGGCCGATGACTTCGCGATACCACATCCACGCTTCGGGATTGATCGGCTCGCCGACGGTGCCGAGGAGGCGCAGGCTTTGCAAGTTGTGTTTGTTCGGCCACTGGTCTCCCCACTTGATGAAGGTGCGAATCGCGGTGGGCGCGGTGTAGAGAATGTTTACCTGGTGACGGTCGATGATCGACCAGAAGCGGTCGGGCTCAGGAAAATTTGGGGCGCCCTCATACATCAGAGTGGTGGCGCCGTTTTGCAGCGGGCCGTAAACGATATAGCTGTGGCCGGTGACCCACCCAATGTCGGCGGTGCACCACAGCGTATCTTCATCCTTGAGATCGAAAATCCACTTGGTGGTGAGGTAGGTGCCAACGGAATATCCGCCAGTCGTGTGGACCAAGCCTTTGGGCTTTCCCGTGGTTCCCGAGGTATAGAGGATGTAAAGCGGATGCTCGGCGTCGAGCGGCTCGGCCGGACAAACATCAGAAGCTTTCGCCACCAACTCGTGCCACCAGTGGTCACGGCCGGCCTGCACGTTGATCGCTGACGCGGTGCGCTGGTACACGATCACATTCTTCACCGATGGACACGATCTCAGCGCTTCTTGCACTGCGGGAAAGAGTTTGACTTCGGCGCCGCGACGGTAGGATCCGTCTTGCGTGATCACGACCGAGGCCTCGGAATCGTGGATGCGATCCACCAACGCGTTCGAGGAGAATCCTCCGAAGACGACTGTATGCGGCGCGCCGATGCGGGCGCAGCTTAACATGGCGATAGCCAGTTCGGGCGTCATGCCCATGTAGATGGCGATGCGGTCACCCCTGTTCACGCCCAGCGACTTCAGCCCATTGGCGAATTTCTGCACTTCGCGATGCAGTTGCTGATAAGTCAGAGTTCGAACCTCACCGGCTTCGCTTTCCCAGATAATTGCGGCTTTATTTTTGCGCCAGGTTTCGACGTGGCGGTCGAGGCAGTTGTAAGCCAAATTGATCTCGCCACCGACAAACCACTTGGCCCACGGACAATTCCACTCCAGAACTTTGTCCCATTTCCTGAACCAGTGCAGCTCACCGGCGATGCGTCCCCAGAATTTTTCGGGTTCCTCGATGGATTCTTTGTAGATGCGCTCATACTGTTCCAAGCTCTTGATGTGCGCCTGCTGACTGAATTCAGACGGGCATTCGAATCTGCGCTGCTCTTGCAGGGTGGAATCGATGTTGGGGCTCTGTGAGTTTCCTACCGCTTTATCAGGCATCATAAAACCTCGGGACGGGCGCAATGCGACTACGAATCCGCAAACGAAGCATTTTACCCTAGGAGATTGGTATCGGCAGTTCAAGCACCTCTGAGACTGGTTGGACGTCAGCAGTCAATGAATTTGCTTCGGTCCCGCGCACTCGGCAGCATGCAGGTTTCAAAACGGCCAAAGACCCGATAGCGGTTACGCGCCACGACGCGGTATCCCCAGTCGCGGAGGAACCGCGGCAGGAGCTGGACGAATAAACCAAGGACCTTCCAAATTCCGCCGAGGCGTTTCAGCGCGAAGATCACCGCGTCGGAACGCGGCAGGAGACGTTCATCCGGTTGAGCTTCTTTGGTCAGATCGTGATTGAGGACGACGTACACACTATCGAGATCCTGAGGATTGACGCCGTGGCGCGCCAAAATACGCGCAGCGAGCGGACTCTGCAACGAAGCGAAACGGACAATGCCCTCACGATCCCGTCGCAGCACGAACTGGTTTAAGCGGTTGCAGAGTCCGCAGACACCGTCGTACAGGATGATGGGGGGCAGCATGCGTCATGGATGACTCTAGCATCCCCGGGGAACAAAGCCCCATGCTAGTTCCGCCAGCCTCGGTTGTGTCGTCGAAGTTCCCGTGCCTAGCCTGCGTCATCCCGGCGTAACGGGCGGCGCCGCCCGCGCAGTTGCTATGGGGGAAACAGAGTTCGATCCTCAAGATTGTCCGCGCAACGGGATGGGTTCGACGTCTCCAACCCCCGAGAGCGGCCCCACCCGACATCTTGTCAAAACCCTGAACACGAAGTTTCCGGCTGAAGTCATTGCTCCGCTGGCAAATATAGGCCAGCCGAGCATCTTACATTTAGCTCTTCTAACTTGATACCCTGTACATGTAGGGGAAAAACAACCGCGCAGACCGTCTTAAGTCTGCGCCCTTCGTGTTTTTGCAGGCAGAAAAAGGAAGCGAGGCAAGCGCGCTTCGTTGGGTCGCAAAGAGCACGACCCTTTGCGCGGCTCGGCCAGGTCGCCTTCGGCAGGCTCAGGCCACACTCTCGTGCCCAAAGGGAGCCGCCCTGCTCCGGATGCAAAGATGTGTGGAGTACATTGCCGTGGTATATATTTGTATCTACGGTATAGATACTTTGTATCCACAGAAAGGACCAATGCCGACAACGCAAATTGTGAAATGGGGGAACAGCCTGGCGGTGCGGATTCCGAAGCCGGTGGCGGAGGAGGCGGGGGTGCGGGAAGGCGATCCCATCGTGATTGAAGCACGGGCAGGAGAGATCAATGTGCGGAGGAAGCAGAGAACGCCGACGCTGAAGGAGTTGGTGGCGCAGATCAGGCCGGAAAACCGCTATGACGAGATCCCATCAGGGCCGGAGCGGGGGAAGGAACGCTTGGAGTGGTGACGCGCCTCGGGGCATCCTACACACCCAAAGCGGGCGACATCCTCTGGCTCGACTTCGATCCCCAGGCGGGACGGGAGCAGGCCAAGCGGCGTCCAGCACTCGTAGTGACCGACCGGAGCTACAACCGGGCTAGCGGACTTGTCGTTGTGTGTCCGCTGACCAGCCGGTGCAAGCCCTATCCGTTTGCCCTGCCAACGACCATCGATAAGATTGAGGGTGCGGTGCTGGTGGATCACCTTAAGAGTATGGACTGGGTGGCGCGCAAAGCGACGTTTCACTCCAAAGCCGATCCCGCACTTTTGAGCAGGGTCCGCGCGTATCTTGGCGTTCTGTTGGGAATTCGGTGAGGGCTGTGGGTCGGGATGGAGGTCCCCGTCCTTGTCTCTTACAATCAGCAGGGTTCGAGTCTCACCTGACCTCCAGCTGACGAATTCGCAGCCGCGGTTCGACTCCCTCAAGACCGGACCCTTTCTCAACGCTGTTCGGCTATAGCCAGCCGTGACCGGTTCCAGGCGAATTTCGGACAATCCGGCTGCTGCCAGTTCCACGTCATGAGCGGTAGCACCTATCTCTATCGCTCACATCACGCATGTTAAAGTTAAAGAGCGATAGCTAGCTTTTTCTATCGCTCACCCTAGGTTTATGTCTCGGAAAAGAATTACTAAGGACGGCCGCGACGTCGGCCCTGACTTCTACGACCTTCTGATAAGCGCTTGTTGGGCGGGCCCTCCGCCCGCCGCTCTTGGTTTTCTGATTACCAATTCCGTTCAGCGTCCCGCTAAGCCTTCGCTCGGCGCTCACTGTTTGGTTTCGATCCGCTGACGGCGAAAAACAGAATGTAGAGATAGCAGAAGACGGGCACGATCAGGGCATAGTGCAGGCCCTGTCCCCAGATGGCTCCTCCGTAGGACTTTGCGTTGATGAGGTCGCCCATTTTTCCGACGATCCAGGGAATCGCAGCGCCGCCGACGATGGCCATGATCATCACGCCTGAACCGTCGCCGGTGAGCGGGCCGAGCTCCGCTACTCCCAGAGTGAAGATGCTGGGGAACATGATGGAGTTGAAGAATCCGACCAGCAGGATGGACCACATAGCGACCGGGCCGCTGCTCAAAACTGAAACCGTGACCAGCAGCATCGCCACGATGGCGCAAAAAGTGAGGACCTTGCCGGTCTTGACTTTCTGCAAGACGGCAGAGCCGATGAAGCGGCCGATCATGGCTCCTCCCCAGTAAAGTGAAATGTATTTCGCGGCGGCGTGGATCGCTTCCTGGTAGCGCAACGCCGCATCGGGGATGACGGAGCTGGAAACCAAGTGCCCAATGCTATCGAGCGCGAGATAGTTGGCGATGGAACTGCCGATGGCGACTTCTCCGCCCACGTACACGAAGATGGCGACGCTGCCCCAGATGAGGTTGGGATGCTTCCAAATGGAGTCGTTAACCTTTTCTCCGATGTGGTGCTGCGCCGACTCAACCTTCGGAAGTTTGAAGCTTCCAATCACGACCGCGAGCAAGACCAGCGCGATGCCGAGTCCGACGTAGGGCTTGATGACAGAGGCAGCCTGCTGAGCCGGGTCTTCGGTGAGAGAGGCTGCCGCCGTGCTCAGGATCAACCACCCGCCTATCCACGGGGCGATCGTGGTTCCCAGAGAATTGAAAGCTTGCGTGAGGTTCAGACGGCTGGATGCAGTTTCCGCTTTCCCCAGCACCGTCACGTACGGATTCGCCGCGACTTGCAGAAGGGTAATCCCCGCCGCAAGCACGATGAGCGCGGTGAGGAACAGTCCGAAGGAAGGCACCTTGGCCGCCGGAACAAATAAGAACGCGCCCAACCCCATGGTGAGCAGCCCCGAAACCATCGCTTTTTGGTAGCCCATCCAATCGATCACCTTTGCAGAAGGAATCGAGAAGACGAAGTATGCGGAGAAGAACGCAGTCTGGACCAGCATGCTCACGGCGAGCTTCAGACTGAAAATGTGCTGGAAGTGCGGGATCAGCACATCGTTCAGCGAGGTGAGCGCCCCCCACATGAAAAACAATGTGGTGACGACTGCAAGTGGGGCGGTGTAGGAAGAACTCGGCGCTGTGTGCGTGACCGAGGCGGAATTGTTTACGTTTGTGATGGCCATTGTGTTTATGAACCCAACCTGAGACCTGTGCTGCAGAATTCGAGCCGGACACGCCGTACAGAGTACTACGTAGCGCGGCGAGGGCAAAGAGGATAAACCATTGGGTTAGCGGACTGTTCTTGAAAAGTCACCGCCCCGGTCTACTTTTCCTTCGCAAGAATCCGCTCGATCTGCTGAAGATGATTACGGTCGTGCCCGGCGAACATGTGGGTGATGCGGTCGATGGTCTCCACGCCGCGTTCCGCGTGAACTCCGTGGTGCTTCCACTGCTCGGGCGTCAGGGACTTGAGCAGAGCCAGATTCGCTTCGCGGAGCGTGCGGAATTGCTCGACCGATTGACGCGGGTTGCGCTTGTCATAGTGTCCGCTGTACACCCAACGATCTTGGTCGAAAGCGGGGATGGGCGTGCCCGGGACTCCAAGGATCAGCCGCATGCGAAAGCCGCCAACCATCTCGGTGTCGGCCAGGTGTGCGAGAATTTCGCTCACTGACCATTTGTCAGGCGCGGGCCGCTTGCGCAGCCTGGAAACAGGCACTCCCTTGATGAGGCGTGCGAGTTTGTTGGCAGTGGCCGCCTGCACAGCCAGGGGCTTCTTGCCTTCCACGTAGCCTAGAAGGCGTTGCGTGTATTGCTGTGGAGTTTCCTTCATGTGCTCGTCTCCATGAAAAGTGGCTGAAGCGACTTTCTCACAAGTGAAAAGAGAGGACAAAGTTATGTCCAGCGGAACCAGCGTACTGCCAGCACGAATGAAATGCCGCCCCACAGGATTAGCACGAGTAATCGCGGCCACTGATGAGACAGTGGCCGACCTTCGAGGATGCTGGCGCGAAGCGCATCGTTGAGCGCGGTGAGCGGCAGAGCTTTAATCAAAGGCTGAATCATCGCCGGAAATCTTTCATAGGAAAAGAAGACTCCGGAAAAAATCCACATGGGCATCATCACGAGATTCATCAGCCCGCTCACGCTTTCAATCTTCTGTGCACGGCTGGCGGTGAGCAGGCCGATGCCGCCGAAGGCCACAGCCCCTGCCGAGCCTAGCAGCACAATCGAGAACAGCGACCCCATCACCTTCATGTGAAATACGACGACGCCCAGCGTCAGCAGCAATCCGATCTCAATCAGCATGAGCACCAGCCGGCTGCTGAGCAGCGCCAGCAGGAAATCTCCCCGCCGCATGGGCGTTCCGACGAATCGCTTGAGCAGCTTGCGCTGGCGCATGTCCACAAGCGCAAAGCCGATGCCCCACATGCCGGAGTTCATCAGATTCATACCCAGAAGTCCGGGAATCAGAAAGTCGATGTAGCGTGAACCGGGGTCTGAAGACGTGACGGCTTTAGTTTCGAGCACATCATGGCGTCCTGACGCGGTCTGTAAAGCGTCGTCCACTTGGGCACGGGCGAGAGTGCTCTCTGGGCGGGCGGGATCGTAGCGGTATTGAAAGCCGCCTTGGGCATCCGGCTCGATCACGAGATCGTACTTTCCCAGGCGGAATCCTCTTAATGCGGTGTCGGCATCCTGCACCTGAATCTTGAACGCACCAGGTTGCGGCGAATGTTCGAGCAGGGCTACGGCATCCTGCGCCCGAGGACCGGCCACGATTACGACCGGAGGCGCGTCGGCTGGCTTATTGCGGAAGGCGATGCCGAGACCAAAGGCGAGCAGCAGAGGAAACACAAACACCCAGAAGATTACTTCAGGTTCGCGCTTCAACTCTTTCATGCGAGCCATCAGCAGGTGCGTGTAACCGGCCCACCGTCGGTTGCGCTTGGCCGGCGATGCGGGCGGTTTGGCCTTCAGTTCAGCCGGCGGGATGGGTTCTGCAATGCTCATTATCGGGTCTCAAATTTTCAGGGTTGAATCAGGTTTCCAGCGTGCCGCTGAAAACGTCGCCCTTGCGTCTCGGTCAAATCCCGGCGGCTAAAGCCGCAGTCAGTTGTTGCCGGCATATGCGGCATGCCTAGGCATGCCCGGATACGAATCGATGCCCGGAATCCATGCCAGGCATCGCCTCCCCTGCCCGTCGTGCCTCTTTACGATCCCCTAACGTCGATCAATGCCCTTAACGTGTCTGCGGTTTCCACTTATTCAAAAATTCGAGTAGGGCTTCCGGCGTCATCGCGCGCGCATTTTCAAACTCACCGTTTTTCTGACTGACTACGAGCTTGCCAGTACCGTCCAATACCGCCAGCGCCGGGATTCCTTTTTGCATCGGCACTTGAAACTCTTTCATAAGATCTTGATTCTTGTTTCCTTCACCGATGTCCACGTGCACCACTTCGTAACCCGCTGCCAAAGCCCGAGCCAGATCAGGCCGCTGCAACGCCATATCGAGCACGTGACAGTCGTAACACCAGTTCGCACCAAAGACGATAAGCACGCGCTTGTGATCTTTCGCAGCCTTTTCCTCAGCTTCTTTAATCTCGGTACGTGCGTCCACGTCAGCGGGATAGATGTTCTTATCCTTATTGATGGGCTGTTTCAAGTGTGCTGCGCCAGTACGCTTAACGTTCAGCAGATGCCAACGTTCACCTTGCTTCTGCCAGACTTGCGCCTCGGTCACATAGAGGGTTTGCTCTTGAGGAGTCTCCCCCGGGCGCACCTCAGCCTGAAACGCGATTACCTCGACGCCAGGCTGCGGAGCACTCGTCTGGACAACATCGATATTCATCTGTCGCGCTTTCAGGCTGATCCAGAAATTGACTTCGGCGTCGGCAGTATTCTGATCGCCCGGCGCTGCGACCTGTGCCGGCGGGCTGGTGCTGTAGAGCATCTTGAGACCCACGGGGTCTCCTAGAAGCACCGCATTCTTCCACTGCTCGAGTGGAGCGAAAGCAGTATTCGTGTTCTGTACGGGAGCGGCGGTTTGGGCAAGAGCACACGCACATCCGGCGAAAAATACAATGCCGAAGGTGCGTCGGAACCTGGCATTACGATTCAATTAGGCTACGTCCTTTCCAGCCAGAAGCCGCCTCCAAGGGCTTAAAGCCCGCCATTTTCGCTGACCGCTGGCGGCACCCTTCGGCTCCGCTCAGGGCAGGCTCTTGAAGCCGTGCCTTCCCAAAACCTTTACCCCAAAGCCGTTTGCCGGACGTATCACTGCTCCCGTAAATGGCGCCCCGTCAGTCGTACGAAAACATCTTCCAGACTGGCCTGCCGCGTGGTCAGGCTCAGAAGCTCACTTTCCTGCCTTTTCACTTCGTCGAGCAGAGCGGGAATCGCCAGGTGCAGTTCTTGCACGTTGAGTGCTACCAGGCCATCGTCCTCGCGTGCCGATTCAACGCTAGGCAGCTTGCGCCACGCTTCCAGCGCCGCGCCATCCGAATTTCCAGTCACCGAAAACTCGACAACGTGATGTCCGCCCAAGCGTTCGATCAAATCTGATGGCGAACCCTCCGCAATGATCTGACCGTGGTCCACGATCGCGAGCCGGTCACACAATCTCTCCGCCTCGTCCATATAGTGAGTAGTCAGCAGGACGGTGCCGCCCTTGCGTTGGAATGCCCGAATGATATCCCATAGTTGGCGGCGGCTCTGGGGATCAAGGCCAGTCGTCGGCTCATCAAGAAACAGTATTTTCGGATTGCAGACCAGCGCGGTCGCCACTGCCAGTCTCTGCTTCTGTCCGCCCGAGAGCTTGCCCACCCAGGAATCCGCCTTCTCGGTCAGCTGTAACTCATGGAGCACTTCATCGGACGAGCGGGGTTCGCGGTAGAAACTGGCGAATAACTCGACGGTCTCGCGGACTGTGAGCTTTTCCGAAAGCCGAGTCTCTTGCAGGGAAATCCCCAGCCATTCGCGCATTTCGCGCTCGTTTTCGCGCCAGGTGTGCCCGAGGATGAAAACCTCTCCACTAGTCGGCTCGAGCAGGCCTTCAAGAATTTCAATCGTCGTTGTCTTCCCTGCCCCATTTGGACCAAGTAAGCCGAAACATTCACCGGCCTGGATCTCGAGGTTGAGGCCGCGCACGGCTTCGACTTTGCCGTCGTACGTCTTGCGCAGATCACGACACTGGATAGCGGCAGCCATGCTCGACATTTTAGCCTAGCTGCCGTGGGAGCAAATTTACAATCCGGGCAGCCTGCTGATCAGGGGGCTTCTGCAAACACCGATTTATACTCCACACTGGCGGACCCGTGACCCGGGGGGAGGAATATTGGGCGGGGCCCACAGAAACATCTCTGAAGTCGCGGGGCATTGCTAAAATACCGCATCGCAGGATTCATTTCCGGCATCTTCATTCCCATGCGCACACCCAAGCGCGGCTTTACTTGACGGCGTTCCCTATAAGACGCCCGTGTGTCGTTTCCAACTGGTTATCAGTTCCACTCTCCGTTCTCGGTTGAGAACCTGAGGGAAGCCGCCTATGCTGCGCAAGCTTTGCGTGCTGTCGTCCCTGTTTCTTGCTTTCGCTCTGTCCGCCTTGGCACAGGATTCGCGCCGTTTCGCTTTCCACTATGCTTTCACGGTGAAAAATCTGCCTGCGGCAAGCCGCGTCCGCGTGTGGATTCCTGCCGCTCAATCCGATGCCTATCAGGAAGTCCGAGTCGTCTCCGCCAAAGCAGACCTGCCGCTGAAAAAGAAACGCGAGGGGAAGTACGGCAATCAAGTTTATTTCGCTGAAGTCTCCACCAGTCAGCAGGCCGAACTGCATTTCGAGATCAACTACGACGTGCTCCGACGCGAACACATAGGGTTGCGCAACGCGGCGCATGCGGTTCCAGCTTCGCTGTCCGCCGAAGAACGCCAGAAGGATCTCCAACCCGACGTGCTAGTGCCTACCTCAGGCCTGCCCGCCGACTTGGCAGCCAAGATCACGCAAGGAAAGTCGCAGCTCCTCGAGAAAGCACGCGCCATTTACGACTACGTTTTCGCTACCATGCGCTACGACAAAACGGGCACCGGTTGGGGCCGCGGTGATGTCCTCTATGCCTGCGACGCCAAGAAGGGTAACTGCACTGATTTCCATTCGCTGTTCATCGCCATGGCCCGTTCGCAGGGCATTCCGGCACGTTTCGAGATCGGTTTCCCGCTTCCCGCCGACAAGCAGTCCTCTGAGATCGCCAGTTATCATTGCTGGTCTGACTTCTACGTCGACGGAAAGGGCTGGATCCCCGTAGATATATCCGAGGCATGGAAACACCAGGAGAAACGCGATTACTTCTTCGGCTCGCACGACGTGAATCGCGTTCAATTCAGCATAGGACGCGACTTGCGCCTGAATCCTCCACAGGACGGCAAGCCGCTAAATTATTTTGTCTATCCCTATGTGGAAGTCGATGGGCGGGAGTATCCCGACGTCTCCCTGGCCTTTTCGTTTGCCGATCGAGTTACGGCGGTAGCGGGGAAAAAATAGGCGGGCATTAAGAAGTTACCGCTCAGCGCCCGGAGGGCGTGATTTCGCCCGGGCCAGGATTCCCCGTCGGCGAGGGATCAGACATGGGCGGTGCGGGTCTGGTGTTCGCCGGACCGTTGGCTGGCCGCGGCACATCCTCGGAGTCTTCCCCCGGACGGCGTAAGCTCGGAGCATTCGCGGGACGCTCCTGCTGCTGTTCCCTTGCCTGTTTGTCGGGCTGATCGAGAACCACTTCCTTTTCGGTTCTCACCACTTTTTCGCCGCCCACCTTCATGGTCTCAACCCGAACGACTTCGTCGCCGGTAAAGCGCACGAAGTCCACGTCCTGGGGAGGCTCACCATAAATCCACTCTTCGTATTCGGTCTCACCGTCGCGCTCCCTGACTTTTTTCGGAGCCTTTCCCTTCGCGTAGACCACCATTTCCTGATTCATCCCCACGAGCACGCGATGATTCTGAATGGCCTCCTTTACTTTCGGAGGTACGGTATCGAGGTAGGCCTCTTGCTTTGACCTCGCATGAAAGTCGAGCACCGGCGCCAGCAGATCACGCACTTGTTGCGCTGTCAGCTCCGGAACATGGTGGTCGAAACACACATCAACGAAAGAACCGTGCGGATTATTCTGCGGATCGCTGCTGGGGCCTATTGGCCCTCCGCCATGGGCTCCTTGAATCTGGATGTGCTGATACCATTTCTTGCGGTGGACAGGGCCGCCGTTAATCTCAAAACGAATGTGGTCGTCCTTGATCTGTACATAAGAAATATGCGCGGGATCGCCGACTTTCACTGCCGGCCCAAATAGTGCCATCTGCTGCTGCAACTCCTCCCGTCCGGGAGTAATCACGCCATCCTTCAAACGCAGTCCTTTCGCGCCTATGGGAAACGCAGTTCGCGCATACACGATCTGCGTCTCAAAGTCCCGGATGATCTCCAGTCGCGTCTGCTTCGACATACGCTCCTGCGGAGCTGATCCAGACTTCGGTTCAGCCGCCGATTCGGATCTGTTCTGCCCTGACGACGGATTCGGCTCAGCGGAAGAGGTTGGGTTCTGGGCTGCTGCCGGGCTCGGGTTTACTGCCGATCCTGGGTCTGGCTGCGAGCTGTTCTGGGAATAGGCGACTACCGCAATGGCAAGCCACGTTGGACAAACAAGAAGAGAAACCAGAAAGGCTTTAATCCTATGATGCCGCATGGAAACACCCGAGCTTACTTACAGCCATTATACCGCCGGGACGGGGCCAAATTTGCGGCGAGCCTGCCAAAAAAGTCCAGCCAGACCCGAGGCCACCAGCAGGAAGGTTCCAGGCTCGGGGACAGTGCCGCCTTCGGGCCCTCCACAAGGCCGTTCCTTCCCCTTTCCCTTCTTGCCGCTGGTGGTGATGACAGGATCGTCGCTGTCACCGTCGCCATCACTCTTCTTCTTCTTTTTTCCCGGCCCGCAAACGCCCGCAGCGCCCAGGGGCGGCGGATCGAGTGGAACGTAACTTCCGCCATAAAAAGGGCTGTACAGACTGGACGGAGGACCGGGCCCAATCTCCGGAACTCCGGGTCGATTCCGCAATGCGGACTGAAACTCAACCGGAGGATCCGGGATTGCGGTTCCGTGCCCCACGCGCATGGGTTCGTCGAGTTTCGCCGGCGGCGGCTCGGCAGTCGAAACCGCCGGTTGCGAAACTTCTTCCACCCTGTTGGCGCAACGGGTGCGCCCGGTCATCTTGCCGTCAGTGATTAACTTCTCACCCTTGCGCAGCGTCACTCGCCGTCGTGTCCAATACACGTGATTTCCGATGCGGTAGGAAAGATAGACGGTCTTGGCCAACTCCAGGCGAACGACGCGCGCGCGATCATAGTCGAAGCCGGCGTAATGAGCCGCCACTATCGGGTCATGTTCTGCAACCCACTTCAATTCACGAGCGTCCTCCACGCCGCCAGCCACTATCGAATAGGGATATACCGGACGCCCCTTCGCTCGGGCTTGGTGCTCCAGAGCCTCTTCGGCAAGGAGAACGCGAGTTCGGCTGGCCTCGACCTGCTGGCGATCCGGAACTCTTGCTGATCGAGAGGGGAATAGAGAAGGACCAAACTGCCGCAGAGCCGCCACGGAAAAGGCGGCGGCAAAGAAACCCAGAGTGAACACGACTAAACAGTGCCGAAGCAGACGGTTGCGGCGATGACGACGAGTCCGGCGACGCCGAGGCGCCACAGCGTTGCTGCTTATTTCAGGGTTGGTCACAACTACTCCTACCGAACAGTCGCCGGGCGATCCACAAGACGTACGATACCCTACAATCGCTGCAAGTCAGATGCCAAATCCTGGTACTGCAGCTCTCAAGAAGTTCAGAATAATGGTACTTGTGATAAGCATGCTATCAGACAGTGAATTCATTTGCACAAAATGTCTTGCAATTTCTCGTATTCTTTGTGGTTCCCGAATCGGGATTGATTGAACCACGGGTAAGCTGAGGTTTTGAGATCAGCTCGCCGCATTTCGACGGAGTGGCCATAGCGGACCTTCAACCATGCTCAAGTTCTGGCTCAATATCAAGCCCGCAAGTGCGACGCTTCACCGAAATCACTTTCGATAATCATTCTAAGTTACTCTCGTAATGGCACTTTAGAGCCATTTCCAGGTTTTCGAAACCCGATGGTACTATGCCTTTCGTCACTGCTGCAAGCAGTCCTGCTGAAAAAGCAGGGTCGCTTTCCGCGATGGCACCCGGAAGTTGATGGACCCGTCCCCGAGGTTTCTGAGTCGATTTCCGACGCGCAAGAAGCAAAAGCTAGAGTTCGCTGTCACCCTAAAACAGCCCTAAACGTAGGACAGCAACAATCGTTGTTTGCTGAGAGCGAAACTCAATGCGTGTAAGCCGCAACTCTCTCATCCTTTCGGTTCTGCTCGTTTCTATTCTGCTGGTAGGTTCGGCCTCTGCCTCTTCGCTCACGATGAGCTGAATCAAACCTGGAAGGCATCGGCCCTGCCTTTTCTGCAGGGTATTGCCAGCAGCATGTTCGGCTCTACGATGACGCTCGACTACAAAGCGGGATTGATCTTCAAGAGCATGTTGGCGGGCCGGATCAGCACAAACTCGGCCCAATGGGCGATCTGGGGATTGTTTTCGACCAACGCGTCGACCAGTTCCTACTTCATTTCCAAGAACTTTGGTGCCATTGACGCCACCTACTTGGGTCTCGCCGCGACAGCTTCTAACAGCGTCTTCAACGGGCTGGTGCTGTACACACCGACCAATGGACGGCCAGGCGTCGGTCCGCAGGAATACATCGGCTACACGGTGCCCGAGCCCGGAACTCTCACCCTGATGTACGGGTTTGATCGGCCTTGCCGGCTTCATTCGCCGCAAGCTGGGGCGATCGTAAGTTTCCTGAACCGGATTGCGTCTGTTCACCCTTCTGGACGCGTCCACCCTTCTTTTTTTTATTTGCATTGGTCGGGCGGAAAAATGGTAGACCTAGTCGGGCTCGCACGATTGATCGCCGTTGACCTCAGCTAAGTTATAGATTCTTACGGTATCGAGAAAGCCGAAAACCATGGCCAAGCTTTGGGCACAATTTGGGTACGGTGATTTCTGCAGCGTATGGCGATGAAATGGCTCTAAGGCTGTAGGATTTCACTCACGACCCAGCGAGGCGAACCCGAGATACAGGGGCCAGTTGTTCTCGGGTGCCCTAATCCAATGCTGCGGCAGTGCAGGCCGCCAGTATGGGAAACAGGCCTCATTCTGCTATGGTAAAGACTGGTACCGAGCCGGGCTTGACTGCGAAAAGCTCCGGTGTGCGTCGCAGCGTCGCACAATCAATGCTCCGAAGACGGTTCTCCTCCCGCAGCGGAGAAGTCTTACGGGACAAGGCCGTCTTGACGTGTCGTCTCGATGTGGAGCGGCCACGTGTTGATGTGTCCGGAAGGACGTTGAGGTGCTGCCGCAACGACATTCATGGAGTCTGCTCCCTCCGCTAGGAGGGGAATGGCAAAGCGAAGCGCTTCAACCTCTTTGCGGACGCGCGTCACGTCCAGCTCTTTCTCCCGCAAAACCTGATACACGTCTTTCATCACTGCAATCGCTCCGCCATCGGTCCGGGAGCAAATCCCTAGCCTCCCAGTGCCACAGACTAGAGACTCACTTCGATGTGGACTCAAGCGGCGTCACCCGCTTTGCCGGCGATGGCGACTTAGCTAATTGCTGCTCGACCATGTCATGCAGCGCAGCATAGGTAAGCACCCCACTGAAGTAATGACCATTGATAAAAAAACTCGGCGTCCCCGTAATACCTGAGCTCTTCGCTTCCTCCGCGTCCTTTTCAACAGCTGCTGCCTCAACGCCCTCGACAAGGCATTTATCGAACCGCTCCTGGTCGAGATTGAGCGTGCGCGCCTGTTCCCTCAAGTCTGCCGGCTGCAGTTTCTTGCCGACAAACAGCAGGTCATGGAATTCCCAGAATTTTCCCTGAGTTCCGGCGCAGCGTGCCGCCTCGGCTGCTTTTTCTGCGTAAGGATGCATGGGCAACGGGGTAGTCCTTCCCGCGAATCTTCGCCTCGAGGTGCTCCCCTCGAACTCTTGAACCCTCGCGGCCTGATCGAGATCACTCACGCTCCGGAGCCACCGCCGATCCACCGAAAAAAGCTAGAGCCTCTGCGCCGCCAGCATAGCTCCGGAGCATGAAATTTGGACAGGTTTATCGAGGACGCCTCAGGTCGATTCGCGTAGCGTGCAGTACGCCCTTGTGATCCAAATGGCCCAGCAGGATTACAAACGACCCTTCCTTGACCTCGTCCTGCTGCGAGGCCTTTCCGAGCTTGGTCCACTCGGTGGAGCTGTCGTAGGCAACCTTTCTTTGGTCGTTCGACGGGGGGGAGCCGCCACGGAGGTCGATCATCGAATGGTCTTTGTCAATTCTGATGACGTGACCCTGCCATTTTGTCTCTTTTTTCGAAGCTTGTGCATTTTTCTCTCCGGCCGCAGCCTCCTGGGCTCCAGCAGGCACGGCGCTGAGCACCGCTCCCGCAAGCGCTAGAGAAAGCAAAGTTACCGAAACCTTCATTGCAACCTCCATGGTGAAAAGTTTTTGTTCTCGACGGCACGATGGATTAGAATTCCCTGCGAGAGGGTAGTCCCGCGCCAGCGAATAGTAAAGAAGAATTTGCCCCCACACCGGCTCATAGCTGACCCCAGCAGCCCTCATGGCCCGCCGCGACAAAGTCGTAGCCACTTTCCAAACCCTTGTCGCCGAAATAAGGAGAGAACGAAGTCCTCTACTAGCCCGTCCGCAGCAGACTGCGCTCTACCCATCCCGACTCTTGGGATAAATCTGAAGAAAACTCCAGCGGATTCGATTCCGGTCGATCTTGGGCCTAGGGTTCTAATGGCCCTCACACTAAGTGAAGGCCTCTTCTTCTCGAAACGGAGTATAAGGAGATCCCAAATCGGAGAACATCATCGCCCGCTCGTCCGGTTAACGGGAGCCTCAGGCTTCATCGGAAGCCGCCTCCTCAAGGCGCGGAATAAGGTGGGTTAGCCCTTCGCTCGCTCGCTCGACGACCTGATTGTCCCAGACCACGAGTTGCTCGTCGCTTGGGAGTTGTCACAACTGATTGCCCAGATTCGCGGTTCACTGGCGCCCAAAATGGTTGGGGTACACACCGCGGTACTACCTGGTCCACCACCTGGGTTCTCCTCGCTCCGGAACCTGCCAAGTGCTGTGTTCTCCTCCAGAATCGCCCCTCTCTTCATGGCCACGG
>QIAN01000546.1 GCA_003225005.1 Acidobacteriota bacterium
CGCCTCTGCGGCTGTTTCTTCCTCCTTAATTTGGAGCCGCCGCCTTTTCCTTGGCGGCTTTGTCCTTGGCGTCGTTCTCTGCTTGCATTTTTCGTAGCTCGCGCCAGCGTTTGTACTGCCCCGCTTTCGCGGGATCTGGATCTTCTTCGTCTTTAAGCCAGAATCGAAACCAATCGACCGATCCACCCTGCGATGCCAGGCGCACTGCGGGATTCGTCAGAACGTGTTCATCCGTGTTCAATTGGATTAGCTCGGTCGGCTTATGCAGGTAGCGAAGTCCAGCATATACATCCCACATGGAAAATAAACTGGCGGGACCTTCCCCGACCACCAGTAAAGGCGCGGTGACCTTATCCAAATTAAACCCCGGAGATCGCTTCAGCCACTGTTGCAAGCCTTCCCCAAAGGGCGAAGCGCCGATGACCGAGTCAAGCTGCCGGGGGCCTGAGCTCTCAAAGAGATCTATCGTGGCAATGTACTGGAAATAGGTCATCATCCAGCCAGCTGTAACCAGGGCTGCCTTCAAAGGAACAGAGCCCGCGGTGAGTGCTTCCATCGCCCAATAGCAACTACGGCTGAAACCGATAATACCGACCCTCTCTGGCCCTACTTTCCCCTCTGACACCAGTTGCTTTACAGCAGACTCGTAACCGGCAATTGCGCAAGACCCTTCCGAAGGCGTTTGTGCTGAGCAATTTTTCCCTTCCCCGACCTGCAAGACAAATATTCCTGCGGCAGCGAGCGATCTCGCCGCGAATCCCGTTGGAAAAAGACCAGACGGCCTGAATTGGGACTCGTTAAAACCATGCGTCTGGATTACGAGTGGATAACGTTGGCCCGGTTGATAGCCGGCCGGTTCGTACAGCCCGCCTTCCCACCCCCTCCTTTCGTTGTCCTTCCATTTGTAAACACTAGCGTGGCCTAGTTCGACTTTGTCGAGTTGTGGGTTAGGGTCCCAGATAACTTGGGATGTTTGCTCGTTCTTGGCAACCAACACGGGAGGCTGGTCGAGTCCTTCCTTCACCGAGACTTGAAGATCCCTAGCCTCGTCTTCGATGGATTGGCCTCTACCTTCGGCAACGAGTTGCCAAGTATTGCCGCTTGCATGGCTATACTCGGCGGTGTGATAGGAGCCGTCGTAGGTGGTCACAACGACGCAGTCCTTGTTCCCTCCTGCAAAGAGTGCTGCGGTGAAAAGAAGAAAATGGTAAGTCTTCTCGTCAGTTGGCCCTTTCAGGGTTGCGACGCATGTGCGCATAGCCGAGGTAAAATCCACAACGGCAATGCATGGGGCGGAGGGCGTGCGAGCTTCGGAGTCGAGAAATGTATTTGGCAACAGGACAGCCCGGCCATCACTCGACCAACTAGGGCGAGAGTACGCTGCATCCCAACCTGCATCTAGGGCCGTGGGCGCATCGGTCAAATACTGGATGGAGCCGGTTTTCAGGTTTATCTTGACGTACTCATGCATCGGCTCCCCGTGCTGCTTGCGAAGAGGCGATGACGGGAAAGGGGGCTGGTATCGTGTTTCCCACGATGATGGGGTCTCGCGAACGGGCTGAGCCGCCGTCGGGAGATAGGGCCAAATCTCCAGGAGACCAGCCTGTCGCATTGACTGGCGCGACCGGTGCGCCATCCTGCTTGACCTCGAAACGTTTGCCGCTAATAACCGCCCATAAATGGCTCGGCGGCTCGATTCTTTCCTCATCAGGGAAAAGCAGTTCAAGAAGCGAATGCCCCGTGACAATTGTTGTGGCTCGCGGTTCCGTTCTTCTTTTCTGTGATACTTCTCGCTCGGCCCGATCAAAAGCAGTATAGACGTAATGTTCCCGATCCCGTATATCGAATGTGCCCACCACTTCCTGCTTGGACGTGAGTGGTTGAATTACTCTTTTCCTCAGGTCCGCCAGAACGAGTTGCTTCTTGACGGACTCGCCCGCGCCCTGCAAGAAAGCCACTCCGCTGGAGTCGGGTAGCCAGCGCCAATCGCGGATGATGGGTCCCTCCTCGCCAGAGCGGTTCACAATCCACACAGGCGTCACTGGATGCGACGTATCGGCATGTCTCAAGAAGGCCTCGACGTCCTGGCGGCGGTAAATCCGCAGGGAATCCTCCACGCAGTTGAGTTCCACGCGGCCGCGCTCGCTCCAGACAGCGAAATAGCTTTCATCCGGCGAGAACAACACTTCGGCACGCCCGCCTCCTAAATCGTAGAAATACGTCAGCCCAATGTCATCGGCGACAGTGAACGGACGCTTTGCTTCTTGCGCGGATACGATTCTAGAATCCGAAGTACCTAACAACGCCACGATAGACAGAATGGCAATGGTCACTTTGTTCATCTATGAGTTTTCTCCCGACAGTGATTTTCTTATGGTTGCTGCTCACAACGCAGTGTTTAGTTAGTGTTTAGTGGTGAGAGGATCTCTAGTCACTCTCCGTCGCTACTCACTCATCACTACCTTTGGGCCACTATCCACTGTTTCTGAAGTAACTAACCACTATTCTTGAGCCACTCGTCACTGACGTTGAAGTCCCTGCCTCAAAACACTAGCTTCAATGCGAATTGGATCGAACGTGGCCCTCCCATTTGGTAGAGAGGACTGAACCCGCCACCTCCGAGGTTCGAACCGCTGAGACTCTGTGAAAGCAGTTGGTTTGAAAGCCCGAATCCGAGTGAACCAAATGTTCCA
>QIAN01000544.1 GCA_003225005.1 Acidobacteriota bacterium
TGTGCGTTACCTCTTCGGTCAGTCCGCCGGAATTTTTTCCGAGCTGCGTGAGCATTACGTTGAAAAAATGAGTCAACTGAGAGGGCTTAGGGGACTATTGAGTATTGCATAATATAGTTACAAAGGAAACAGTTCTGCCTGCCGCCAGAAGGCAATCACCAGGGTAGGTCGCTTACGCATTCGGCGGAGGGCTTTGCGCGCATAAGAGCTCAACTGGCCAAAGGTCGTCGGGCAGAAATTGGGCAACTCATGCTGTTTCCAGTGCGACCATAGATACTCGACCGGATTCAGTTCCGGGGCATAGCCGGGAAGAAACTCCACCCACAGCCGCCCGCGCTGCTCGCGGATGAACTCCCAGGTGGCGCGGCTGCGATGGCCCGGTAACCCGTCCCAGACGATCAGCAGCTTGCCGGGAATGTGGCGCAGCAAATGGGAGAGGAACTCGATGATCTGTGGGCTGCGGATCGCTCCCGGAAACAGGCGGAAGTAGAAGTTCCACCACGTCACCCCCGCCATCGCCGACAACATCTTCCAGTGGAAGTGATACTGCAGCACCGGCGTTTGTCCCCTTGGCGCCCAAGTGCGGCAGCGGTGCGGGCGCTGGCTCAGTCCGCTTTCGTCGATGAAGACGATAGTTCGCCGCTCTTTTTGGGCTTTTTTTTAATCTACGGCCAGCGCTGCTGTTTCCAGCGACGAATCTTGTCTTCGTCGCGTTCCAGCGCGCGCCCTACCGGACGCTGGCAACTCCATCCCAGTTGCCGCAAATCCGCCAGGCCTGCGAGGGGTGGTACTTCATCCCGCATTCCTGCTCGATCAGATGAGCTACGCGCCACGAGGTCCACAGGCCGGTTTCGTACCCAAGGGCCTGCGGTCCGCGTTTCAGCCCACGCTCGATGCGTCGTAAATCTTCCGGGCGTAAGCGCGCTTTACGCCCGGCACGTCCCGCCTGCTTCAGCGCCCGCAGTCCGCCTTTCTTCAGCTGTGCTTCCCAGCGGCTGACCGACTGCCGATGCACTCCCACCTGCCGGGCCACTTCGGCGGGATGCACTCCTTGGCGTAACAGCCGAGCCCCCAACGACCGCCGCTCCTCTAACTTCTGAAAGTCTCGCCGCACTCCCGCAGGGTTTCCCATGACCGGGGAGTAGCACAAGACTCTGGAAATGTCACTATATTATTCAATACTTAATAGGACAAACGATTTGCGAAACCCACCGCTCTTTTCGTCAGGCGGAAGTTGCAACATGCGCCCCTGGCGGGTCGAGTGGTGGGTGTTGCAAGCCAGCTGAGAACGTCGTTATTTTTTTACCGATTGTGACCAGGTAGTCGATTCTGTGTAGACGGTTTTTAAGTCGGCGCGCTGAAGTAGCTTCTCTGTCCCCGGCTCCTTACGCATTTCATCGAGCAGGCGTGCAGCCTGCTGATAGTGAGACACTGCATCCGATCCTTTACCAGTCAGGCGAAATAAAGTACCCAGCAAAAAATGGCTTTTAAGCAGCAGAGGACGCAAACCCAATTTTTCGCTCCGTCCCAATACCTCATCGAGTCGCTGCTGAGCTCGGGAATATTCTTTTATTTTCAATAGACCTTCTGCCTCAGACAAGGCACACTCAACGGATAAATATTGCAGTCCGAGAGTATCCGCCTGACCGGCCAATGCTTTCAGGTCGGAAACCGCTTTTTGCGGTGTGCCTCGCTCAATAGCCAGCTTAGCCAACCGGAATTTCGACGCTAACGATAAATGCTGATCGGTGGCCTTCGCGGCGAGCCGCATCGCTCCTTCGTATAAGGGCTGTGCGGCCTGGAGGTCACCACTGTAGAGATAATTATCTCCCTCCCAACCCAGTGATTGGGCAATCAGGGCTTGGTTTTTGAGTTCCCGCGCCAAGCCTAGACCTTCTGCCAGTCTCTTCCGTCCTTCCTCGAGTCGCCCGGCTTGGGACAAGGCATCTCCGTAACTGCTGAGGACCTCGGCCATCCAGAAACTATGGTCCTGAACTTCCTGATATATCTTCAGCGCGTCCTCTTTAGCGCTGACGGCAGCTCCGTACCGGCCTTGGTATTCAAACAGGGCTCCAATGCTGTCGGATTCCATCGCTGCCCCGCGTTTATCGTCCGCACTACGACGTAAATCTAATGCTCGCAAATATCGATGCAGAGCATCATCATACTGACCCAGATCCAGCGAAGTCTCTGCCAGATTGTGGAGCGTGTCGGCTATGTTGGCGGGTATTTTTAATTTCTCCCGCAACTGCAAGGCCTGCTCGAAATAGGTGCGGGCATTCTCGTAGTCTGCCTTGAAGAGGTACGAGTTTCCGATGTTATTGAGGCAGAGGGCTTGGTAAGTTTCATTCCCGACGTCGCGTTGGATTTGTAAGGCCTCCTTGAACAGCTTCAATGCTTCATCGTACTTGCCACGATCGTCGTAAAACTGCCCAAGGTCGATCAAGACGTTTCCCGTCCCCTGCTTGTCGCCTATATCGCGGCGGACCTGCAATGCCTCGTTGTAGTTCTTTAAAGCTAGATCGGACTTGCCCAGGCCGTCGTAGACCTGCGCCATCATCTGCAGGGTGTTGGCGACGCCATTTTTAATTCCCAAGCGACGCCTAATTTCTAGCGCTTGCTGATAATTTCGCAGTGCCTCGTCGGGTTTGTTGAGTTGAGAATAAGCAATGCCAATGAGGTGAACAACCAGCGACTTCTGTTCTTGGTTGTCAATCTGGATAGTCAGGCTGAGAGCGCGGTTCAGGGGGTCGAGAGCCTTACCGGGATTATTGCCTAGGATCTCTACACGGCCACTAGCCAGCAGCGCACCGGAATTTTTCGGGTCGGCTTGCAGAATCTTGGCATAAAGGTCGCGAGCTTTGTCGAGTGATCCCGAATCTTCGTACAAACGAGCCAAAGCAGACTGCACATCAGCGTCGCCCGACGCAACTTTGCCGAGATTCTCGTAGGCCTCAATCGCCTTGGCGTAGTTTTTAGTGATCCGAGCATGCGCAGCGGTGATGATGTATTTCTCGCGGGCCGAGAGATTCTGGCTAAGATCTACTGCTTTGCGGGAAGCCTGTTCCGCATCATTGTCACGCGCAAGATCAGCATAGGTTAGCGCGAGCGTAGAATAGGCTAGAGCAAATTCGGGATCCTCTTTCACAGCTCTTTCAAAACGATTCACCGCATCCAAATTCTTTCCTTGGCGCACCAGCGTGAGACCTTCGTTATAGTCACGAAGCGCTGCCAGCGATTTTGAAGTGGCTTGGAAGGAACTAGCGCGCAACTCCTTCATAACATCCGGCGACACCAACAAGTTCTGGCGGATATTGTCAGCTAGGCGGTCGATCGCGCCTGGAATGTCCTTCTCATTCGCCGCCTCGACTTTCAGGGGAATGTGGCGGTCGTGCTTGAGGTCTTGCAAAGTGGCGTCGATACGAATCTGGTCGCCGAACCTGGCGTATTGCCCCGACACGAGAGTGTCAGCATTGCTGTACTCCGCGAGCCGGCGCAGCGTGATTGGATCCAACGAAGCATCCGGAGCCACGCGCAGATCAGCAAGCACCTGATGCATCCGGTCCGGGGAAATAGTCCGCAGGCGGGCGGACTGGCCGACGTCCGTGCTCAGTATGTCGGCTAGACTGGTGCCTAGCCAGTTGAGCGAGGTGTCGCCGGACGCATTATGGAAGGGCAAAATTGCCAACGAAACTTCTGGCTTGACTCCCACTTGCTGGGTCGTTTTCGCGAACAGCTTGTCGCGGTACCGGATGCCCACGAACGCTAGAACCAGGATCGATAGCGCCATTCCAATCCACGGCCAGGCAGTCGGGGCCCACCGCCGCACGTCTGGAAAGTGCAGCGTGGCTGCGGCGGTTTTACCCTGCCAACCCTCCAGGTCAGCCAGCAATTCCCTGGAAGACTTGTAACGCAGATTAGCATCGCGTTCCAGGCATTTGCTCACGATTGCACTCACTGCCCCCGGAATCGAATTGTCGTGATCCGAGATCGGCGCCGCTCGTTCCTGCGTCCGCTTGATCAGGCTGGCCAGCGCGCTGGGGGCTGTAAACGGCATCTTCCCGGTGAGCAACTCGTAGAAGATTAGGCCCAACGTGAACAAGTCAGAGCGCTCATCCAGGCTCTTGCCGAGCGCTTGCTCCGGCGACATATATTCCATAGTCCCAACCAGAGCTCCGGTTTGCGTCATGCCGTCGCCTTCGACCATGCGGGCCAGACCAAAATCCATCAACAGGATTCGGCCGTTCTTATCGCGCATGATGTTCTGCGGCTTCAAGTCGCGGTGGATCACTCCCACACTGTGCGTGGCTTCCAGGGCGCGGCAGATCTGTTGCGTGATCTCGACTGCCTCTTCCGGAGAAAACTTCTTCTTTTCCTGGATGAGAGTCCGCAGATCCTGGCCCTCGACGAACTCCATGGTGATGAACTTCACGCCATCGGCATCGCCTAAGTCGTAAATACGGATGACGTTTTTGTGGGTCACCTGGTGGGACAGCACAAGCTCCTGCTTGAAACGCTCAAGAATGGCGGGATTCCCCGTCAGTTCCGGGCGGATCACTTTAAGCGCGACCATGCGATTCACTTCGCGGTCCCGCGCGCGGTAAACCGAACCCATGCCTCCCTCGCCAAGAAGCTGCAGGATTTCATATCGGCGTCCGAGTACGGCGCCGGGCCGCAAGATAGGTTCGCTGTTCAATTCGGAAGAGTAACCAGGTCGCCCGCCGGCCGCGGAGGTTCCTTCGGCAAGAGTAGGAGTATCCAGGTTCACTTCAGCTAGAGTCGGGGCCAACCCCAAAGGAGGGTCCGGTGCTGGCGATGAGCCGGTGTCCGAAGCAAATTTTAGCGCAGCAGTGCCTTCCGCCTTTGGCCGGTCATTCGGTTGGCGCAGCTGGTGTTCTCCCATGGCGCGGTCTCCGCAACAAGATAAGGGGGGAACGTGGACAGAAGCGCGCCAGCCTGCCCCATCGGACCCTGTCGCTCTGTTGACGGAGTATATAATAATGCCGCCCTCGGCGCTATCTTCGTTTTAGCTCCCGCCCCTTGAAGGAACAACTCTGGATAGCGAGTTCTTCATAGATTTTGAGCACGGGCTGAACCCGTGCATCCGCCAGATTCCCGCCGCACTCGACGATGACGCCGACAAGTCCCGCTAATTGAGACCGCGTCGCGGCTATCGATTTATCGCAAGGTTTGCGGCGCTGCCCCCGGCCCTGCCCAGCACGATCGTCTGGGCTCCGGCTCTCCTCGCAACCGCAGCGGGGGACGGAGGCTGGGCTTACCGCAGGGGGCCCGCTGCCTGCGAACCCAACTCTGTATTGGGCACGGCGGTGGTCGCAGTTGCGTGGGTGGAGCTTGCTCAGCCTTTAAACTGACGAATCTGCCCCTCCATGGCGATTACCCGATCCTCGAGATCGCGGATCTTTTGCATGAGAGCGGCACCGTCCGGCTGCGCCGGTACGGCCTGGCCTGGATCACTCTGGTCGGCATAGCAACGCAGTTCCCGAAAGCCAAGACTTTCATTTGAAAACTCCTCCCTATGGAGATTCCAGACAAGACGATCGCACATCTTGACACTCACATGGGGTAGGGAAAATGCCAAACGACTCGGCAAAGACTGTGTTTCGCGCCTCCCAGGCCTCGCGGCGCGGGGGAGAGATCATCTGCCGGATGGCCCGCAATCGCATCGAACTGGAAGGCCCCAGCGTCTTCTACCTGGAAGGCAACGTGGCGATTTGAGAGGTTCACCGGTCCTGCCACAGCGGTTTCGCGCGATTCGCGGTAGGGAAGGGTGCCATACGGTTTTTTGAGAATAGTCGCTGAAAATATTAGCGGGGCCGGCGCTCGCGGAGCCTAGATTAACCGCTTTACAAAAACTGCGGGCGGCTTTCACTACTATCGTTGCTGAGCCTCGGCCGACTGAGGGAGGAGCATCGCTTGCGACGGGGTCACTCGCACGCGAACCTGCAGCTCAGTGTCCGCCTTTCCCTTCATCATGCCCATAGTGGGCGGGACATCGTCATAATCGCGGCCGGTTGCAGTGCGAATGTGCTGCTCCCTCACCAGTCGATTTATCGTAGGATCGAAACCTACCCAGCCCAGCCCTGGGAGCAGGGCTTCCACCCATGCGTGGGTTGCGCCGTCCGCCGCAGGATGCGCAATTTCGGTGCTGTGGTAAAGGTACCCGCTGACTTAGCGACAGGAAATCCTGGCATCCCTCGCGAGTGCGATCATGATATGAGCAAAATCCTGACACACGCCCTGCCAACGTCGTTTGGAAGAGCGCGGTTGATTAATTTCCAAGTCACCACCGATGAACTGCAGAAGTCATGATCGCCACGCATGTGCAGGTCAGTGACTTTCAGTCAATGGCTAAAACATGAAAGTCATTCTTCTCAGCGAGCCAGCTGAACGTGGTCATGCCAATCTAGAAACGGAGACTGGGCTACTGTAGTTCCGTCGCATGAAACGCGCTGATAGGGCCGCCCATTTAGTTTCAAGTACAGAGAAAAGGTTTGTGGAATAGACGCAGAGAGCTAGCCCGTCCCACCTGCTCCCCTCACCGCTGACTTGGTACAGCGTCTACGTCCTTATCTCCCTCGCCCTTGGAGAATACGGGGCTATCGATCGTTCCACCGATGCGAAAGGGAAACTGCAACTTACCGTCTTTCAATGTGGCTCCCGACAGCCGGGCGATGGTGTTCGTGAAGAAGCTCTCCTTGGTTGTAATCTCTGCCAACCCTCGACAGTTCAACTCGTCAGAGCCTGACACGCTCACACTGCCCGAGCCATCCACGTCAACTCCGTAGCCGTCAACGTCTATCACCTCGCTAGAAATCCGCTGATCGGCTAGCTCCAGATCGGTGGTGATCAAGTTGAATGAGGAAGGATCGTTTTTGGCTGGGCCAAGATCGTTGAAGTGCGCCAGCTTCATCAAATTCGCGTTGAGCTGGAGACTCGGCACCTGACCGTTACGCACCGTCAGGTGTCCGGCTCCGCGGATTCCTGCCAGCGGGCGTAGCGAATGTGCGATTTCTCCCGCTAACCGAACCTCTCCTTCCATTTTCCCGGTCATCTTTCCGCCGCCTTTTGGGAAGGCCGCCAGAAGCTGGGCCAGATTAATTCTGCTCAATTGCGCAGTGGTCTTAAAGCT
>QIAN01000545.1 GCA_003225005.1 Acidobacteriota bacterium
AAGAGCTTGAAAGGTAAAACACAGGCCGAAGGCCAATCGGCAGCGCTCCGCCAATATTCAGCACATAAAGATGGATCGCGTCGCGAGAGATGCGCACGTCGAAGTGGCGCTCCTGGGTGCGCTTGGAGGAGGCGTCGGTCACGTAAGCGGCATAACGAAGATCTTCAAAGCGCTTCCAGTCGGTATCCTCCAGGTCGGAGTGGTCTTTGGAGAGATTGAGCGTAGCGCGGAACTCGTTCTTGGCGTCGAGTTCGCCTTCCTGAGCCTGCCCCTCTTCGGCTTCCCATTTCTGTTCATGATAGTTCCATTCACGGCGAGCTTCGCGGACGATGCGGACGTGGCCACGAAGAACGGGCTTGCCAAACATGTAGTTGGCGCTAACGGTCAGATCGGCGTTCTGGCCCGGGAGATAGAAGGGCTGGTTCGCGACGACGTTCACCGTGAACGTGGGAAGTTCGTACCGGGAAATGCGGATGAGTTGGTTTCCTTGCAACCCCCTGCTGTCGGCGTCTCCGGTAATGTCGGCGGAGACGCGGTAGCTGCCTAATTTCTGGGAGGACGGAATGGTCCAATCGGCAGAAGCAATGCCGAAGCGGGAAGTTTCCGCGTCAGTGGAGAAGATGACGGTTGCGTCGGGATCGTGGACGACGAAGCGCAGAGGATGCTTGGCCCAGGCGTGGCGCTGGTCATCGAGAACGAGGGCGCGCATGTGCAGGGTTTGGTCGGGCTGGTAGAGAGGCTTGTCGGTAGAAAGCAAAACAGCGGCGCGGCGCCAGTAGTGGAGGGTAGCGGCCAGGGAATTCCGGAAATTGCCACGAGTGCCCCGAATTTCAAGATCCACCTGTTGGTCATCGGGTGCGCCCTGCATTTCGGGACGATGGAACGTTAGCAGCGCTTCGCCACGGGAATTGGTTCGGGCCTGAGCTTTCATAACTTTTGGAGTGTCCTCGTCAACATCGCCGAACGAGGCGGTGAGAGATACACCGGGGACGGGTTTGTCGGAATCAGGGCGTGTCGCCCAGACGCGAGCAACGTAAGTGCGGCCCATGCCGATCGCATCGAGGCCCAGAAAGCGAAGCTCAAACAGGTCAGGGATCAGCGCATAGGGCGAGAGGATTCCGGAGAGAGTAGGTGCGAAGATGGCTTCAACACGGACTTCGTAGATGAGGCGGGAACTCGATGCATCTTGGAGGCCGTTCGCGGGAATCCAATTGAGCGGAACCTCAGCCCGCTGAGGAGTAGAACTGAGATGCACGGAAACAGAAGCTTCGGCTAGCAGTTTGTCATCGGGACCCAGAATCTTGGCGGCGAGCGTGGCGTGAACGGATTTGGGGACGTTTGCCGAGAGATCGATGGAGAAGACGGAATTCTTTTCCTTCAAAGCGAGACGCGCCCCGGCTTCGTTTGCGACGATGGAAGGAACAGCGTCGGGCCCTTGGCCATCGGCAAAGAATGGAAATGAAAAAGCAGACAGAAACAGCAAGAGAGCCACTCGCGGGATGCTTGTTCGCATCACCCCCACCCTCCTGAGCGGGATGCGCACCAACACCAATTGTTACGTTAGTTGCGTAGGTTTCAGGAAAGGTTGTCGCATCAGCAGTTGCTGAAAGGCGCTCCGAAGATTGGTCAAATACCGCCGTAGGTAAAAGGTTTCACGCAGGCCGACGCTTCCAAGAATTTTAAGGCCCTCTGCCTTCGCCAGTTTGCGCGCCTTGTAATCATCGAGCAGCACAGGATTCGCGCCTAGCTCTTTCGCTAGGAAAATCGCGCTCATTTCGCCCGGACCTAAGCCATACTTTCGCTGCGCCGAAAGCAGACCGCCTGGATTCTGAATCGACTTGACCTCGATCCATTCCGCTTTCGACACCTCCGACGCTCCGGGCAGGCCAGCACCAGCCACGACAACTTCGTAGTGAACTTCATTGGAGATATAAACACGTGGGAAAAGTCGGTTGAGGAAGTCGAGGCAGCCAAAGCTTGGTCAGAATAACAAGCGGAGATGAGTCTGCTATGCTACAGCGGTCACGCTTTGAGACGGTCAGCAGTCTGGCGTTCCTCTTCTAGGTCTTCAAAGCTGTACCGTAGTGGGGGGACGCCGTGTTTCGCCGCGAATTCCATAAAAGCCGCCACGGGCGTCTGAGATAGTTCCGCAGCGCGCCCCAGCGACACCTTATCCTCGCGATAGAGTTCGAGGGCCAGCAACCGAGCGGCCTCTTGGGAAAGGCTGCTCTCCTCCAAATTTGCGACTCTCAGAAGTTCCGAGCGCAACTTTACATCCACCGCTTCCATAGTTCCAAGTTACCGCACGCGAGGCAGTTTGTCATGCCTTATCGTTGCCCACTTAAGCCTCAGTCGAGGTTGATCGCTTAGGAGGACCGAGTTGCGATGAAGGCCTCAAGGCATATCGAATCGGTGCTCGTATTGAGTTGAATCTATAATGTTTAGCGATGCTCACTGCCCTCGCAATTTCCAATTACCGCTCATTGCGGAAACTGATAGTTCCTTTAAAGGCCCTGAACGTAATCACTGGGGCAAACGGAAGCGGAAAATCGAACCTTTACCGGGCTCTACGGCTTCTTGCCGACACAGCACAGGGTCGAGTGGTTCCCTCCTTGGCGGGAGAAGGTGGCCTCCAGTCAACGCTGTGGGCGGGACCGGAATCCATTTCTCGCAGGATGCGTCAGGGTGATTGTCCCGTCCAAGGCACACCCCGGAAACAGCCGGTTGCCCTCCGTCTTGGATTTGCAAGCGATGAATTTGGCTATCTGATTGACCTCGGATTGCCCCCACAAGCAAAAGACAGCCCATCGGCCTTTCGACTTGATCCTGAGATAAAGCGAGAGTGCATCTGGCACGGGCCGGTACTTCGCCCTTCTACCACCCTGGTCGACCGTCAGGGACCGCTTATCCGGGTTCGCAGTGAAGATGTGGGTTGGAATTTGGTGAGAAACGATCTCTCTACCTTCGACAGCATGATGACGCAGATGGCTGATCCCCGGCATGCACCTGAAATGCTCGTGCTGAGGGAATCAATTCGAGCCTGGCGCTTCTACGATCACTTCAGAACGGATTCGGACTCACCGGCGCGCTCGCCCCAGATTGGCACGCGCACTCCTGTCCTCGGCAACGACGGTGCGGACCTCGCCGCGGCAGTCCAAACAATCCGTGAGATCGGTGACTGGGACGCACTGGTTGCCGCATTGACCGATGCCTTTCCAGGGAGCGCTCTGTCAGTTCAGAACAACGAGGGACGTTTCGAGCTTCTAATGGAACAGCATGGTTTGCTTAGGCTCTTAAGTGCTGCAGAATTATCCGATGGAACGCTTCGATACCTCCTTTGGATTGCTGCGCTCCTCACACCCAGACCCCCTGCTTTGATGGTTCTGAACGAGCCAGAGACCAGCCTGCACCCAGATCTACTCGCCCCCCTTGCGCGCCTCGTCGCACACGCATCGGAAAAATCACAGATTGTAGTTGTCACTCATGCACCTCGACTAATCGCCGCCCTCTTTGAACAACCGACTTGTCACTCGATCACTCTTGAAAAAACGTTTGGCCAAACCACGATATCTGGATTGAGAGAGATGGATATTCAGCAGTGGAACTGGCCGACACGATAGGAAGTGCCTCAGATATAGGCATTTCCACTCGTGAGCGCCGCCGACTATGTTTCCGCCGTGAGCACGTCTGGACCATCCCTCCGCGGCCGCGTCCTCGATGCGATATGGGACGATCAACTTTCCTCGCAGATGCGTTCGCGTGGGGAAGCCGTGCTGGAAGAGAGTGTCTTGGGTCTGCTGATT
>QIAN01000136.1 GCA_003225005.1 Acidobacteriota bacterium
ATACTAGGATCACTGGACTTTTCTTGCCAACGATCTTGCTCCTAACCTTATTGGTGAATGACCTCATAGCTTCCTCCTTAGACCGCTAAAATCAGTCGTCAAACAGATCCGGCAGGGCCGTCCTACTTGCTTAGGCTATTGGCTTGCCGGTGACTGTCGCTGAAATAGCCCTGGTTGAATGTTTCGCGTTTTCCCAGCGCTTCATCGCTTGCCTTCTGGTTGAAACATTTCCGCGGCTTGTTTGCACGACCCGTCGACCGCCTTCCAAACACGAAGGTACGCCGCAGTGAAATCGAAATGCCTCGCACTCTTGCGGTCGTCAAATCTTATGTTCGTTGTTCCATATTCATACGCCATGTCACCGGACGGGGCGGCAACAATGCGATCCGGTTTCAGCGGCGCATAGTTCTCGTTCTCACGCTCTGTAGCAATTCGCCCGGCGGCATTATCGATCGCAGCCTTGCCGACCATGGGCCGCTCGAGGGCACCAGAGAAGAAGTACATGTCATCGGCCAGGGAATTGACGGCTGAGCCTCCTTTCACAGACTGTGCCTCTACAAACTGTCGGGTACAGGGGCCGTTTTCTGCGACTGAGGTATCAGCAGCAGGTTCGACCCAGGCAGGCACATTGCCGGAGATTGCTAGGGACTGGTCAGCGGCTTGGGCGCCGGAATCCCCGCCGCTATGGTTGGTCTTCAACACGGCACCAAGAGTGCAAGCCATTAGTGCTGCAACAACGCACGCTCGAAAACAAAGCCAGATCATCGGGTTCCTCCTTTTTGTTGCCTGTGACTTGTTGCATTTCAATTGCGAGCTGTCATTTTTGCTTAGGCTATTGGCCGGCGAAGGCCTGGCAGGAAACGTTGGGGTGCCAATTCACGAACGCCCCATTGGGATTCTCCTTCCATGCCCACACATGAAGCGTGTAGAACGCAGGGAGGCCGAAGCGATTGGGGCTCTCGAAATAATGAAAGAGCTGTCCCATGAGCTGTGGCGCCCCTTGTCCCGGATGAGCCTTATCCCAGTCGCTTGCAATCACCAAGAAGTCGGCGCCAATCAGCTGCAGATGGCCGTCTGGCATCGGTTCATAGATGATGATCTGAGGACGCGTGGCGTCTAGTACGCCGGCGGCCACGAGGGGCAAGTTCACGTAATGGAGTCCCATCGCTCCCATGTCGGGTCCGCTCACGCAGCCGAATAGAAGCGAGTACCCCTCCCGCTCGGCCACTGACACATCTTTGAAGCGCTCGGTGTTATCGCGAACCATTTTCAGAACTGCGCTCTGTGCCGATGTCAATTGTTGAGGTTGCGCTACCGCCGGGTGCGAATGTCCGTTTTGCGCAAACGCGCCCCCGGGACAAACGCCCATCAGGACGAGAGCCATCATCGAATGCTGGATTTGTGTCGCGAGTCGTACGATTTTCATGGTAGAAGCTCCTTTGGTGAAAAATGTGACCAGCCCATCCACGGCGTGTCATTCCCAGTGCGGCCCCGGACGGGCTATAATCGCTGGCATTCTCAGGAACTGAAATGAGGCACCCAAACTGCCTGCGTTTCGCGAATGCTGCCACCTGAGGTTTTGAATGTCTTTGAGGAGTTCTGAAAGATTTCTTGCGAAGTTCTTCAGTTGGGTGTGCTGTTGAAAGCAAAGCGCTTATACGAATTCGGCTCTTACAGCCTCGACGCCGTGGAGCGCGTTTTGCTGCGGGATGGCCAGCCCGTCATACTCCCTCCAAAGGACCTGGAAACCCTCCTTGTTATGGTCGAGAGGGCAGGCCACATCGTCGAGAAGGAAGAACTGCTGGAAACAGTCTGGCCTGGCGTTTTCATCGAGGAAGGCAATCTGGCGCGGCACATCTTTAACCTGCGGCAAGTGCTCGGGGATAGCCCGGACGGACGCAAATACATCGAGACCATCCCCAAGCGAGGCTACCGCTTCGTCGCTGCGGTGCACGAAGACCAAGAACCAGCCGCGGCTCATCCAGCGGCTCCGCAAACCTCTGAACAGGCTCCAACCGTGGTGCCCTTAGGGCAAAAGAGAAGCCTCTGGTTGTGGC
>QIAN01000137.1 GCA_003225005.1 Acidobacteriota bacterium
AGGTTCTCGAAGACAAGCGAAACGGGCATGCGTGTGTTTTTGAACACCCAAGCACCGCTTACCTTTCCTGGGATGCTTTCCACCGCTGGGCATTGTGACCAGTCGAGCGTCATAGTTCTTGTTCCTTTCTTTCAGTCTATCTCAAAACAACGCTGAAAGCAGGCCACGGCTTAAGAACGATAGGGAACAAAGCAGGCCATAGGCATCCCCGTCAGCTTCAGGTTCAGGGTGCAATTCAGCTGTCGCGGAACGCTCTGCGAAATGTGAAAGGCATCCTTGAATATGCGGTGTAGGTAGTGTCCTTTGGGATAATTGAGGACCGAAAGCGCATTGGCCGTGACAGTGTGGCGGGACGGGGCAGCGTTCTAACCAACTGAACTACGTCCCCAGCCGTGGAATCAACAACTTAGCGTAAAAGCTTGCAACTAAAGCCTTTGCAAGTTTCGCATACAGCGCACCGTTCGCCTCGGTTGCCCCTGACTGCAAGCTTTCCTGGCAAAACCGCCTGTAAACCGCCTGTAAGAATTAGTGCGCTCATGCGAGATTAATTCTAGCACAGATGCGTGCAAGACACGAAACAGCATTCACTAGTCGGGGGCGAAATATAAGCAGAGGTCTGCGGGTGCAACGGGTCTGGGGAACCGTCGACTTGCGCCACGACGGTCTGTGCAACCGTTGCGAAAGGGATGCAGAGGTGTCGCAAACCGCTAGCAGCACTCCAACACAACGGTGTGTGAAACCGTCGGAAGAAAACAACTGCGAATACGATGGGCTCGCAATCGAATGTGTGAATTCCATTCGCAGCTCGACACTTAGGCGGTATCTGCATCTTCAAATCACTGCAGGATGTAGCTTATCGGGGAATCAACCAAAATCCGAGTATCGTTCAGAGTGTCGAATCATTCCGCAGTCAGGCTTTCGCAATCTGGTGTGGATGAGAGGTTCATTTGTATCCAGGGAGCATATACTGAAACACGGGTGTAAACACTTGGATTGCCTAAGGCACAGTTCTTGTCACCCCAGCTTGTTACGCCTTCGATGTACTCAATACCGTCCGCAGTTCGCATAATCATCGGGCCGCCACTGTCTCCACGGCATGTATTTGTGAATTGGTCGGTCGCGCAAACCATGCCATCTATAATTTGACCGTGGGGATAGCTCTTACTGCAGATTCGGTTGTCTACAACGCGAACCGTGCCGAAGAGAAGGTCGTCGCTGCCAGCATGGTTTCCTGATCCTGTGTCGCCCCATCCGCTTATCGTGGCATTTCTCGTGAATTGAAACATCATCGGCTCGACGTCGGCGTTCGGGATTTTGATGGTCGGTACACCGGTCAGTGGGGTTGCAAGCTTAATCAAAGCGATATCGTTCTCAGCGTGGGGCCCAGTTATCTTGTATTGCGGGTGTCGGCAAACCTTCGCGAGATCAAGGCGAGGTGCACCGGTGGAGAGCTTAAGTACATTGACGAGTACCTGTATGTCTCCGGGGCTCATCGTCTTGGTTACACAGTGCCCAGCGGTGAGCACCCACTGAGGCTCGATCAGTGTGCCGCTACAATACTGGCCATCGAACGCATTTTCGTACCCGGTAAACACGAGCGCGGCTTGGTATGGGAACTGTCCGGGTCTTGCCGGCTTGCCGTTAATAATATAGGACTCAGTCGCCGACACTTGGGATTGCACCTCAAGTTGACGACCGAACCTATCGAGCACTTCTTTTGCTATTGTTCGTTCTGCTGGATTCTGAGCGTTGAGGAGGTAGGCCTGGGCATTTCGTTGGGCCTCCAATATTTCGTGAGTTTTTGGAATCGACACACGCGATTCCAAGGGTTTAATTCGGCTCAATTCGTGGCGTGTTTGCTGGAGCTGCTGCTCCGATGGTTGACGGGCGCAAGATGTCGCGCTCAGAGATACCAGAGCAATCAATCCGACCTGCAATACCTTAATTCTCGCCATTTGCTTGTCCTCGCCTTTTGACGTCGATCTCTGGAGCCAGGCCTTACTTGTGTAGTAGAGTTGGGTTTGGACGGTCACTCGATTGTGGCTGTTTCGCTTTGTATTGTTCGGTCCTCGTGTCAGCGGTGGTTAGCGATTACGATTTCCTGGCGTCAACTGGTGGTGCCGATAGCGAGCTTAACGACCGCGATGGCAATGGTGTTTCTCCAAGTACCTGTTCTGGGACAAACGGAGATGTCCCGCATCAGCGGCAGTGTGACCTACGAGGAACGGCTGGGCCTTGCCAAAAACTCGACCATACACATTCGTCTTGAAGATGTTACAAACCCAACGGCCCCGCCAGTAGTTTTGGCCGAAAAAACGGTTAGCAGTGATCACAGTCAAGCTCCGATCTCGTTTTCGCTTTTCGTCCCGAAGACTCAGGTGCACAGCGGCCATAAATATGCCGTTAGCGCTGAAGTGGAAATGGGAGGCAAAATATGGCTGCGTGGCCGTAAAGAACTGCATCATGCACCTGTCCACAATTTCGCGAATATCACGATTCTGGTCAGTCTTGTCTCTTAGGCATGTGACCCGGCGAGTTCCTCAGAATGGAACTATTTCTTTTGTGTGAGTTTGTCCTTCAGGGCCGTAACGCTAAAGGTGACTCCGAAGGTGAACTGTGGGCACCAACCCGTGCACACACTCTTTGTTAATGTTGTGCCGGCAGGCGCCTTGTCTTGTTTGGCGATGATTGAGCCAATGTAGACCTGAAGCAAGGGCGGGCCCCAACCGACGGCGACAACGGGTTTATGAAGGGGCTGACTAGCAAGTGGCAGCCCAGCTATCAACGAGGGAATCCACGAAAAGTTCCTTTCTGCCAATTGAATCCGCTGCTTGGGGAAAGGATAGAAATTCAGCAAACCGAAGAGTCGGCGCTTGTCGACGGTCTTTGGGGTGAAGCCCGTCGAAGTTGAATCAAAGCTTAGCTCGTTAACGTTCGTCGCAGGAAAGCCGATGTTTATGTCCAGCCAAGGTCCAGCTTCATTGTGAAATGTCACCGGAGAATCGAGGCTTCCATCTTTTGGAGTAGGCGGTGCCTTCTTTGCCGGAGTATCGTCAAGCGTCATCGCAGAGGGCCGAGCCTTATCGCTTGCAGAAACAAGTCGATAGTCACCGCCCAGAAAGGTTTGTGCGTTTCCTGTGGAAGTGCCGCTTGATGATCCATTATTTATCGCCGGCTTCTCCTTCTCAGGTGTAGTGGTCGCTAGGTTGGTTATTTTCGAAGTGATGGCGATGTCGGAAGTAGCGTAGCTAAAGGTTAGCTGCCTTCCACCCCACACATTGGCTTGCAAATTCTCCGCTTTGTTCTGCGTCTCTGTGGTGAGCACTGAAGCAAGCGCGTACAGATGCTGAAGAAAGATGGGTGTTGCCTCCGTCGAGGTGAAGTCATACCGCGTCAAGTAACTCGCGTCACCCTTATTGAGATGGATGTATAAGAAATAAAAGGTATGAACCCCCAGAAGCCGCTTCTGTTGTGCTAGTTTTCCATTTCGAAAGACGTACCAGCGCTGTGTAGGAGAAGATGTAGACGGATTGTCGGTGTTCTGTGTTGCTTCAGTGGGAGTCCAGACAACAACATTGATGATGAAACAAGCCTTCTTCTCCACCAAAGTCTCGTTCAAAGTTCCTTTCGCATCAAAAAGACCTGCGAAGTTCGTCTTCACATATGCCTGGTCAGGTGATCGAAGCAAGGCCTTTAGGAGATCAAAAGCCCTCGTGTTACTAATGGCGCCGTCTTGCTCATTTATGAATCCGAGGGCCGTCTTGGATACACTGACGGCAGTCGAGGCCTTTTCCTGGAGGAAGTCCGTTTCTACTTTCGTGTCGTCGCTTCTTTTGGCCGTATCGGCAGTCTGTCCAAACGTAGGTGGAATCGCGCTGGTCAGCATGAGAAATAGAGCTAGGGCGAAATTCATGTATGTCCCGAGGCTGCCTTTGCTCGGTCGCCGTGGTCGAAATTCCATGGGTGAGTATTCCTCCAATCGAAAAGTTTCGGTTACAGTCATAAGAACGCAAAAAGATCAGGTTTCCCTTTCGAACGCGCTTTGCTTTTGTCGAGCGCATTCACTCCGAGGCACAGGTCGTTTGCCGGTCCGCGATTTGATCTCGGGAAGCAGCGGATGATCCATCTCGGTCTTCTGTGCTGACTGAAGGAAAGAACGACAAGGCGGAGAGAATCCCTTTCGTCTCCCGCGAAGATCGGCATGGCAAGATGACGCTTGACGAAACAGAGAACTTCCCAGCGGGTCTTGGGTAGTTATATGTCCATTGCCTTTAAGACACTGATGTACAATCGTGAGACTTTGGAGCCCGGCCTGAAGTGAACTACTCGGCCCTATCTTCGGAAGACCTCGTGCTGGCCTGTTTGGAGCACGGCGATGAGCAGGTCTGGAACGAGTTCATCCGTCGCTTAAATCCAGTAATCGCTCGCAGCGTAATTCGGGTTGCGACTCGCTACGGACCATTCGACAAGTTCCTGATCGATGATCTCGTTCAGGAGACCTATCTGAAGATTTGTGCGAACGAGTGCAAATTGCTCCGAACTTTTACTCCACAGCATCCCGACGCCATCTTTGGATTTGTGAAGGTCATCGCGGCGAGCGTGGCTCAGGATTTCTTCAAATCCCGTCTCGCGGTGAAACGTGCCCCTGAAGCCAAGGCCGATTCGGTTGAGGAAGAGTCTGCCGCGGCCAGCCCTGAATCTGGAAAAGGCACCCTCAACACCACGGAACGGTCCGTCCTAATTGAGCAAATCGACCGGAAGCTGAGTGCGGTTGTTCCACCAGAGGAACTCCAGCGCGCCCGGACTGTCTTTTGGCTTTACTACCGATCGGGTTTCACGGCGAGCGCGATCGCGTCATTGCCTGGACTGGACCTGACAACGAAGGGAGTGGAGAGCCTGTTGTTCCGGCTCACTCGACTCATGCGGGAGAAACTGTCCAATGTTGGGGAGCCAGGCACCCGCGGCAAAAAAGGATTTCAGCAAGCAGAATCGTTCTAACGCAGGAGTGTAAGTGCAACGTCTTGGTGATGGACATCTCACGGAGCAAGAACTTGAGGCTCTTGCTGCCTCCGGGACTTTTTTTGCCGGTGTGTCACCGGGCATCGAATTGGACAACCTCACACGACACGTGTCGAATTGTCAGGATTGTCGCAACCGGCTTGATGAACGTCTGCTTGAAAACGTGAAGCTTCAGGGAATCAGATCCCGTTCCAGTGCAGAACCGGGACCATCGTGCCCCGAGAGCGAGGAGTTGAGGAAAGTGGCTGCCGGCATAGCAGACCCGGTCACGGCGCGCCAAGTGCTGGAGCACGCTTCGGGTTGCGACCACTGCGGTCCAATTCTTAAGACCGCGGCAGAAGATTTTACCGACACTTGGTCGTCCGACGAGGAGCGCCTGTTCGCTAGCCTTACGACCAGTTCGCCGCATGGGCAGAGCCAACTGGCGGCGCGCCTCAGCGTCTCAGGGAGCAATCGGCAGTCGAGGGAGGGTAGGAAAGCTGTCTGGAAGTTCCCGACATGGCGTTTGGTGTTCGTCTCAGCTGGAGTCGTTGGTCTCATTGCGGTCATGTTGTTACTTCCACTGTTAAATCGAGAACGCTCGATTGATCGATTACTTGGGGAGGCATATGCCGAGGCTGGGAATTTGGAAATCCAGATTCCTGGGGCACAACGAAACGTCGCCGGAACGCGGAGTGGAGGGGCGAAGTCTCTGGTCGAACGGCCCGCGCTTGCTGCCGCCATTAGCAAGATTACGAAGGAACTTGCTGCTCATCCGGGCGACCCGAGATGGCTGGAAGCGAAAGGGCGTGCACAGCTTCTTGCCGGGGATGCTGATGCCGCAATCGAATCATTTAAAAGAGTGCAGGAGGTAGCTCCGGACCTGCCGTTTCTTCTTACGGATTTCGGTGCGGCATATTACGAGCGCGCCGAAAACGGGCCAAGTGAAGATTGCGCCAAGGCGATCGACTATTTGAGTCGTGCGAGAACGAAGGATCGGAATGACCAGGCGGCTTTGTTCAATCGTGCGTTGGCCCTCGAGAAAGCACAAATGTTCGGGGAAGCAAGAGGGGACTGGGAGGAGTACCTGAGGTCCTTCCCAGACAGCGAATGGGTTTCCAAGGCACGAGCGAAATTGCAGAAGTTGCCCCAGTCGAGTGGTGAAAAGCCGAGGAGCGGTGTCCTAGATCCGAAAGATTTGAGTAGCCTCAAAGGCAGGAATCTCGAAACGCTAGTCGCCACAAACTTGGACGACTATCTCGATATTGCTGCCGCGGATTGGTTGGTTAGCGCGGCAGACCATCGCGATCATCAAGCCCTCACGACTGCTGCGCAGATGGTCGCTCATATTGCAGCTGTTAAGGCCGGCGATGAATGGCTCGAGGAACTGCTGAATGAATCCTCAAACCCAGAGGTACTGCTTGGTGCTCAATCCTTGGCGAACTCAATTCGTTCAAACAGAAAGGGCGATTTCGCGCAAGGTTTTAGGGAGGCTAGGCGAGCGCGTTTACAATTCCACACGGTACACAGCACGGCAGGTGAATTGCGAGCTCGGTTAGAAGAGGCATATTCGCTGAAACTGTCCGACGATGGGCAAGGTTGTCTCACCACTCTCGGTGAGGCCGAGAAACAAGCCGGCTTTCGAAGGTACAGATGGATTGCGATTCGACTGGGCATCGAAAAGGGCGATTGCTTAAGTATTACAGGAGACCTTGGAGGTGGTCTTGCGGCCCTGCGCGAAACTCAGAAAGAGGCAGAATTGGCACAATTCCCGAGCTCCTATCTTCGGGCGACGGCGTTCGTCGCTGATGTACAGATAGAAGCAGGCGACCTGTCAGCCGGCTGGAAGACGGTGATGGAAGGTTTGACCCGCTATCACCAAGGTACATACCCCGTGATGAGGGCATACAACCTGTATGCCAGTCTGGACGAACTCGCGGATGCGTCGCACTTATGGAATTTTCAAACACTGGTGTGGCAGGAGGCGATCAGGACCATATCCGAGGAAGACAATCCGCTGCTGAAATCTATGGCTTATTCGAGGCTGGGCACCGCGGCTCTAATGGCCGGGCAGCCGCGGGAATCGGCGATTGCTTTTGACCAGGCACGAAAGTTTCTGGCCGTTTCGCCACGGAGCGAAGCTACGCAAAACCGCGAGATGGATGTTGAAGTATGGCTGGCCCGAGCACAGGCCCGTACGGTGAACGCGGATGAGGCTTTCAATCGACTCAATGCGATGGAGTCGGCGGTCCAGAAGACATCAAGCGAATACGTAGTTCTGGACTACTACGGAGCGGTGAGTGAAATCGCCTGGCGATTGCACCGCCTTCCTGAGGCTAGGAACGCCTTGAACAAGTGCATTGCCGCTTCGGAAAAGGCACTTCGTTCATTGCGATCGGAGGAAGAGAGGATTCGCTGGAGCCGCTCTGCATCGGGCTGCTACCGGATTACCGTTGAGTTGGAGTTCCGTGCTGGTGAAATCGCCTCAGCACTTGAAGCCTGGGAATGGTATCGCGCTGCTCCTCTTCGGCACATGCAGGGGAGTGACACTTTACCGGTTCGGTTTAGACCTTTAACTGGGCGAGAAAATCGAAACATTGGTGGACCGAAGGAAATATCCGGTCGAATCGGCTCCTTGAGGGAGCAGACCAGAATTGCATATGCGGTTTTGCAAGACGGTTTAGCAATTTGGGTATATGACGATCGCGGGATTCACGCAAAATGGGTTTCGGTTGATCCGGAAGAACTGGTTCGCGAAGTCGACGCGTTTACCCAACTATGCGCGAATCCGACGACGAATGTCCACGCTCTTCAACAAAAAGGAGCCATGCTTTATACGGTGCTCTTTGGGAATATCGCCGAGTGGTTGCCACCCGCTGGCCGAATCCTTGTCATAGAGCCTGACGACCCGCTGTCCGGCGCGCCCTTTGAGGCGCTGATAGATCCTCAGGGACGGTACTTGGCTGAAACCCAGATCCTCGCGTGGTCGCCAGGGGCGTACTATTCTGCGTTCCCTGAGCCGGCACCGCGAACGGCTACAACAGCGCTCGTCCTGATTGTGGCCTCCCCCGCTGTCAGAAACTTCGATAACGGACCCCTTGATCCTATCCCCGAGGCGTTCGTGGAGGGGCAAAGCATTGCTCGGCGCTTTCAAAACTCGAAGTTGGTTGTTGGCAAGGCGGCGACGGTCAGCAGTGTGCGTGACAATTTGCGAGGGGCGGCATTGTTTCACTTTGCCGGGCACGCTGTTACCAGAAACCGCCAGCCAGGCCTATTGCTTGTTTCAGATGAACCCGGACGGACTACCGGATCATTGCTAACGGCAGACATGGTGAAACGTCTTCCGTTGATCCACCTGCAACTTGCTGTTCTGGCTGCATGCTCCACTCAAAATGGCTCCGAGGGTAGTGCGTTCGACCCCGATAGCCTTGCGCGTGCCTTCCTTCGCGCTGGCGCAAAACGGGTGGTCAGTAGTCGTTGGAATGTAGATTCGGCGTCCACTTCTGTGTTGTTGGAACGCTTCTACAGCGAATGGGTTGCTGGACGGTCGGTGTCCGAGTCCCTCCGTCGAGCGGAGGAAGGTGTACGGGCGGGGGCCGAAACTTCGCATCCCTTTTTTTGGGCGAGTTTTGCTGTTATCGGTGAATAGTCGAGGGAGCTGAGAAAAATGAAAGCAAATTCTAAGTTGGTTTGTGCCCTTGGTGCGTGTCTCTTACTTTCTAATCTTGGAGGCTGCGGTTCGCAAGGACCTGGGCCAACGACGAGCGTAAGTACAACGGCACAGGACAAGGGTGGGTATACGCTAGACGTACTGATCCAGAGTCCCCTCACAATTATTCAGTACAAGAGCGGCGAGATCGAGGCGTTGCTTCCCACAGTGGATGAGCACACCTATGGGTACGTCAAAGCGTTAAATGATTGCGGAATTCGAGAGGACAGACTAGACCGCGACTACCACCTGAATTTTTCGCTGACACCCTCGTCGACGAATATTGACCCGAACCACAAAATTCCCGATGAAGTAAGAATCGATAACACAAAAGAAACGGTCAAAATTGACCCTATGAAGAAACGTTTTGGCAAGGTTGCGTTGCCAATGCCGCGGGAGATTGTTCCGATTCACCTCGACGACGAAGGACTTACGATTTTCAAGAAAGGAGGGTCTAAACCTATCGACCATCTATACCCGACGCTCATTGCCCTTCGCTATACAGTGCCTGCTGACCCGGGCGTTTCACTAAAGAACTCGTCAATGTCATGTCCTCTGGAGATAGAAAAACTAGGCAAAGAAATGATCGTCCGCGTTGGAATGGGGCCCGCTGTGGAGGACGATGACAACGACATTCACAGACACGCAAAACTTGCGTTTACTGCTGAGCGCGACCTACTGCAGGGATTGGACCGAGATATAGACTACATCAAGGTAGCAGACGAAGCTGCAGTTGGGATGGATGTGAAACGGAAACGAAAGCACCGCACTTCTGATTGCCAGGCACCTATTCTCCTTGTGACCAACGCCGACTGAACTTCGACTGATGGCACGCACTAATATCTCTTTGCGGGGGACATTTTTGACAATTAGCCGAGACACAAGCTGGCGATTTAAAGGTCCACACATTCCTTCCTCTGTCGAAAGCGCGACCAAGTACAAGCCGCTTTCGCGTTCGGCGGCTATACTCCGCTTGACAAGGAGTAGGGCGAACAACGGACTCCAGAAACTAGTAAGATTGATCGCAATTAACCGGAAGAGGGTCCTAACGAGGCGGTGCAGCGATGGACGTATCCCAGCATGTTCACCTCAAACTGATCGGCGACGTCGGGTTTATTGGGCAAGTCAAACGCTTTGCGGAGCAGGACCCCGAGAATCTGAAGGTGGAATCGGAAACGAAAGACGACGATCCCACGCGCCTCGGCTTCGACTTAGCTACAGTATCGGCGGTCGTCGTCTTCGTGAAGGGTACCCTCTTGGTTGGAGAATTGGCCGCGAAGCTCTTGAAGTGGATGCGCCACTCTGAGGCGAATAAGGTGGTCATTCAGACTCCGTTTCAAACTTTAGAACTTCACAAAGATTCCGGAGTGACAGAGGAAGACGTTCGAAAGCTGCTGAAGGCCGCGATGGAGCTTCACTAGTGGGTGTGCAGCAAGACTTTGGAGGGTTCGACCCTTCATTTCTTGGCGTCACCATCCGTTTCGGTAGCGATCGGTCTTGGCAAATATACGAAAATGCAGTGGAAAGCGCCGAGCCGCTGCCCATCCCTGCAGGTAACAGCTCAGAGGAAACTTTTGAAACCATCTCTATCACTTCGGTCCTTTCTCACGAAGTGCGTCATTTTCATGATTTCTTCCTGACTTCGTACAGCGCCTATTTGTTCCGCCTTCGCATTCAACTCCTACTGAACATTCTTGAACTCTTGCCCCGCCTAACCGAAAGCGACGGCCATTACAACTGCGTTCCTATCCCGATCTCGAAATGGTGCGTTCTCAGCGCTGTGGAGCGGACTCGCCAACTCTCCAGACTCCCAGGACGCGCGGACGGTAAGCCTTGGGTTGCGGTCGACCTTCCGTACCTGGACAAGAAGGCTTTGGAACCTGCTCCAGGACCGAAAATCGTTGAGGACTCAATGGAAGCGGTGCAGAACCTGATTGCCGCGGCGATCCGAGGTCAGTCAAGAATTCGCGATTTAACTTACAACCCGCAGACTGTATCCGACACCGCGTCCTTCCAGCCTTGGCAGATCTTTGAGTTGTCTGGGCTTCTCGTCCAGATGCAGGAGATTTGGCATTACTACGGTGTACCGGAAACGGAAAGCTTTACCAACTATTTGATTTCCAGCAAGACTCCTTATGGAGCGATTCTTCGGGTCGCTTGGCATATGTGGGGCAAAACGCAACGCCCCTTAGATAGTGGCCTGACGAGTGCGATGGTGACTTGGAGTTTGCTGGGCAGCTATGAACGCGACGCTTGGAAAGCTTGTCCGACAGAGCGCTTTGTCCGTCTCTGGACTCACGTTGCTAAGCATGGAATGCCCCAAGCCGGGGCGCGTTTCACTTCACTATTCGAAGAATGGAGTAGAGCTACCGAGTTGTCAACCATCGATGAAGGGCTGAGTGACGCGCTCAGAACCTTTCGCCGCGCTCACGATGCCGTCCGAGACTTTGCAAAGGTCAAGGGCTCCTTTTCCGCTGAATCCTTCGGTCCGTTCCTTCTCCGAGTGCTGGACGGCGTAGTTAAAACGAGCGAGCACATGATTGCCGCATTTAGGCAGAATCCAGACCGATACGTTTACCCTCATCTTTATATTGAACACATTTCGTCGTTCGCGAACCCTTCCGTGCGATTGTTAGCTGATGGCGGGTTCATTCGCTTTAATTCGCCTAAGAAGGGCCGCGAAAAAGACCACATCGTCGAATGGGCTGTCGAGCAGGGTAGCGACAACTTGATTGCTTCCATGATCGTGCCGAGCTCCCTCAGCGAGCACGTGTTCCTCGAAGCGCACGACGTTCATCGGCTATCCGCGATGATAGCCCTTACAGATTTCCTCTTCGCTGATAAAGCAAGAGCGCGCGCTGACATTCAGAGGACAGGTCGTGTGTGGTTTTCCCAGAGTGACCTAAAGCCTATAGAAATGTTTTGGTAGGTCGGAAACTCCAGCGAATCTGAGTAGCAGTTGCCCGAAGGATTCTTGATTTGGCATGCGCGCGCGCCGACCCTTAGTTCTGTTGCGATACAATCCGCCGCTTTTTTGCGATTGGGGTTGTGGCCTCGCCAAAACTAGAAGCACATTTGAAATCAACAAGATGCAAAGAGGCTGTGTAACATATTACATGGGCCCTGCGGAAGCCGTAATGGGCCAGACGAGGTTTTCGGTAGGCACAGATCTTTTTTTCCCTCTTCCAATTTCTATTTTCTGATTTCCAAGAACCGGTGAGGAGGAAGAAGCTCAATCCCGCGGAAAGGATTTAGCACAAGAAGGTCAATGTCACCTGTGACGATATGCGTTCCCTGTCCACTCACTGCCAGTTCGAGGAACTTGTCGTCCTTTGGACCGCGGCAAGCCTGTATCCGCGCTTCCACGTCTATCCACTGCGCCTCGCGCGTCAGCGCCGCAAGAAAGGATCGCACCTCTTCCTCATCCACATAGCGGCGGAACTGCTTCCGGCTCAGGACGTCATAGAGCTCGGCAAGCGCGGCAAAGGAAACTAGCACTTTCCCCTCTCGCAGAGCCTTGTCAAGTGCTTGGCGAGGCTTGGAATCCGGCAGGAGTAAGGAGCTGACTAAGACGTTCGTGTCGAAAACGCAGCGCAACTACGCGCCTTTCAAGAGGGAATCCAGCATCTCTGGCGTAAGTCCGCGTTCCTTCGCTTTGCGTCCAACGT
>QIAN01000547.1 GCA_003225005.1 Acidobacteriota bacterium
GCATTCGGTGGACTTGGTGCTCCTTGACTTCCACATGCCAGAAATGAATGGTGACATGGCCGCGGCCCGCATGAAGGATTCCAAACCGGACGTTCCCATCGCGCTCTTGTCCAGCGATGAGTGCCTGCCGTCGCGCGACCTCGAAGTAGTCGATTGCTTCATTCCGAAGTCCAAGCCCATCGTCAGCCTTTTGGAAAAAGTCGATTATTTGGTGAGCCTACGTTTTCTTTTCCGACCTTTCGGCGCCTTGAATGCTCAGGCCGCCGCAGAGCGCGTAAGCGCGCACCAAGCTGGACCAGAGTCGGAAAGACGTCAGCATGTCTGCTAGAACTCCCGGCAACACAGCAGCGGGCGACGAGGAAACATTCGGGCCAGTGAAACTAACCGATCTTTCGCAGTTGGGTTCGTCAATGGAGGCTTTGCAGTCGACAGCAAATACCGTAAACGATATTAGGCGGCAAAGTTTGTAAAGCGCGAGTTCTTGATCGTTCATGTCTGCCGATGCCGATGTGCACCGGGCTAGATTGAGACCTACTCACGAAAATGAAACGCCAGCACGCTCCCGCGTTAGCAATCGGCATAGGCGCAGTGGCGGGTTTGCGCCCGATGATGGCGCCCGCAGTGATCGCTTGGGCCCTAAGGCGGGGATGGATTCGGCCGGGGCGTTCGCCATTTGCCAGGATAGTTTCGGCCAGCGCCTCAAAAAGAATTGCTGAGTTCGCGATAAGCGAACTGATAGCGGACAAGCTGCCCTTCACGCGGAGCCGGTTGAATGCTGCACCGCTCGCGTCACGTGTTGTGTCAGGCGCAATTTGCGGAGCGGCGATACACGGCACACTGAAGCAACCGCTTGCCCAGGGAGCCGTTCTTGGCGGACTAGGGGCGCTTGCGGGGGCTATCACGGGATACTACGTTCGTCAGAGACTCAATCGCGAGATGCCTGACTTTGCGGTTGCGCTTTTGGAGGATGCATTTGCGGTCGGAGGGAGCGCTGTCATAAGTGCCTTGACGGCCGCTGCAGACTAGCTGGGGACGTCGGTTATGTCCCATGGACTCGACTTTTCGGTAGCGGGCCAGAATGGTGCTCTTGTGGGTTGGCTAGCCGACCCTCGCTTTGATCGGCGCGCAAACGGTGCGGAATGGCTAAGGTCGCGGCGCCTGCTTTGGCACCCTGAAGGAAGGTTCGGCGGTCCATGAGCCGAGACATTGCTGCACGCCATACCTGATCGTCAAATCAAGGCTGGACACCTGCATAGAAAGAGGAATGGCACCGCGCGCGGAGTTCTTATAAACAATGCCGCCCTTCATTACAAACACTACCCGCCGAACGGCCGTGATGTCTTTTAACGGATCTCCGTCGAGCGCAATGATGTCCGCCTGCAGGCGGGAGCTATCGAGCCAATCTGATCGTCCATGCCGTGGCCGTTACTCATCGCGAACGTTGGCAAAGCCATTCTGGGACGATCGGCAATTAAGATACGGGGAATTTTTGTTGGTCGCAGTTGGTGTGACCGTTTCAAGGCTTAGTAGGAGGGCTTGTAGCAATCTCATACGACTTGTGAACTTGCCGTGCGTGAACGTCAAACATTTGCCGTAGAAGTGCTTTCTCGGCGAGGCCATTGCCTACCAGGTTGAATCGCGCGGTACAGAGGGAGCAGTGCGCGCGTAAAAAGTTATGGTCTGGCTTGGATTCTAGAATTAGTTCCGGCTTTTCCACGCCGTCATAATGCCACAGACGCGCTCTGACACAAAGTCACTTCCGGCTCAACTCGCTCGTTGGTTGGGGCTTGATGTCGGTTGGGGCTTGGTGTCGGCAGTAGCGGGTGCGATTAGCCTATTCAAGGTAGCAATCCTTGTGCACCGGCTGCCCCTTTTCGTCCGTCTTGTTGTCCTGAAGGGATACCGGCTTATCGCAAATTGTACATACAAATTTTGTTGTCATGGCCTGAGGTCCCTAAAACTTTTGAGTGCACTCCGAACGTCAAACGGGAGGGCTAGCGTTGATAATCTTGCCCTTCAGTTCGCTTTTTCATTGTGAAGCCACGATAGCGTTCTTGATGGATGGGGCGCAATGGCACGTCGGAAACATTCAAATGGTTACGAATAGGCGATTAAACAATTGATAGTACGCCGTTAGGTACTTTTTAAAAGTACGCATTTAACGATACTTCCTGTCGTCAACCTGCCCTTGACGTAGCCGACACGCGGCAACGGCCTGAATTTCCGAAGCTCGGCAAACCCCATAAGCCGCGAACCGCGTGTATCAGCAACCGACCGTTTGAAAACACGGTTCTTTTTGCCCGTAAGTACTGCATCCACACGGGCGCTTTCGGCAACCTTTATTGATACAGCGGAAAGCTACTAAGGGATGTCTATATAAAGGATGCCTGCGACATATCCGGATGCTGCGCGCGCGCGCGGAATCCCGCGAGATCATCCGCTGGCACTTGACGAACCGCGGCGAATAGAGACCGTCAATGAGCGATGTTACAAACAACAACGATTTCGAGACACTGCCAACTCCACGGCTTTCATTGACTTGAACGTTTCACCCACGTAAGATTCGCGCCAGTGATCGGCGACACCATCTCGCACTACCGCATCGTCGAGAAGCTCGGCGGTGGCGGGATGGGTGTTGTCTATAAGGCTGAGGACATAAAGCTGCACCGCTTCGTCGCCTTGAAGTTCCTGCCTGACGAGATTGCTAAAGATGCGCTTGCGCTAGCTCGCTTCCAACGCGAAGCGAAGGCCGCCTCTGCTCTGAACCATCCCAACATCTGCACGATCCACGAAATTGACGAACAGCACGGCGAAGCGTTCATTGCCATGGAGTTTCTGGATGGCATGACGCTGAAGCATCGCATCGAGGGGCGACCGATGGAAACGGACTTGATTCTGTCGCTGGCTATCGAGATTGCAGACGCGCTTGATGCAGCCCACGCAGAAGGCATCGTCCACCGCGACATCAAGCCCGCCAACATCTTCGTCACTAAGCGCGGCCACGCAAAGATTCTGGACTTCGGGCTGGCAAAGGTCAGTCTGGCAGGCAGTTCTTCGGGCAACATTGCGTCTCTTAACACGCAGACGGTGGACGCGGAGCACCTGACCAGTCCGGGTACCATGGTGGGGACAGTGGCATATATGTCGCCGGAGCAGGTGCGGGCGAGAGAGTTGGATGCGCGTACCGATCTGTTCTCGTTTGGTTCAGTGCTGTACGAGATGGCGACAGGCGATTTGCCGTTTCACGGAGAAAGTTCGGCGATGATCTGTGAAGCCATCGTGAACCGTGCCCCAGTGGCCTTGGTGCGCCTGAATCACGACGTGCCAGCCGAACTGGAACACATCATCAACCGGGCGCTGGAGAAAGATCGAGAACTCCGTTATCAACACGCCTCCGAAATGCGTTCCGAGTTGCAGCGCCTAAAGCGGGATACAGAGATAGGACGAGCCATAGCTGCGAGTTCCGGTACGGTGGCGGTTGCGCAGGAAAGCGGGTCAAGGGTCACCCAACCGCCGTCGCGAGCATCCGGTTCGTCGCCTGCGCTTGCTCCATCTCCGTCATCGAGCGCCGTGAAGGTCGCCGAAGTTCCCGTCGCGGGCAGGAAACTCTGGAAGGTTTTGGTTCCCGCCGCCGTGATCCTTGTCGCTGTTGCAATCGCGGGATCATTCTACTTCCGCTCACGGCAGACTACGCACCGCCTGACCGAGAAGGACACCATCGTTCTCGCCGATTTTGCCAACAGCACCGGCGATGCGGTGTTCGACGACACACTCAAGCAGGCACTCAGCGTTGCTCTCAACCAGTCGCCGTTTCTGAATGTGCTTTCCGAGAACAAGGTCGCGGCGACCTTGCAGATGATGTCCCGTCCGGCTGGCACGAAACTAACACCGGAAGTGACCCGCGAGCTTTGCCAGCGGGCGGGCAGCAAGGCTTACTTTGCCGGGTCGATTGCCAGTCTGGGCACTCAATTTGTGCTGGGATTGAAGGCGGTGAATTGCCAGAGCGGAGATCCGTTAGCGGAGGAGCAGGTGACGGCGACGTCGAAGGAGAAGGTGCTGGACGCGCTGGGCGAGGCGGCATCCAAGCTACGCACTGAACTGGGCGAATCGCTGGCTACAGTGCAGAAGTTTGATGTTCCGCTCGAACAGGCCACCACGTCCTCGCTGGAAGCTCTGAAGGCGTTCAGCCTTGGACAAAAGGCCTACAGCGACAAAGGCCCCTCCGCAGCCCTGCCTTACCATCAACGTGCCATCGAGATTGATCCGAATTTTGCCACGGGCTACGGGGCAGTGGGCAACGACTACTACGCTCTCGGCGAGCTAGGGCGGGCCAGCGAGTACTTCACCAAGGCATTCCAGCTGCGGGAACACGCCAGCGAGCGGGAAAAGCTGAAGATCACCGCTGGCTACTATCAGAATGTAACTGGAGAACTGGATAAAGCGGCCCAGACGTATCAGGAGGAGATAGAGAACTACCCGCGAGACTTCCGAGCACATCTCGATTTGGGCAACGTGTACGGTGGGCGGGGACAGTTTGAGAAGGCTGCCGAGTCCTATCGCCAAGGCCTCCGCCTCGCCCCAGATAATGTCGCCCCTTACGCCGACCTTGCCAACAGCCTGCTCTCCTTGCAGCGCTTCGACGAAACGCGGCAGATCATCCGCGAGGCGCAGCCGCGAAAACTGGATAATTTCATAGTCCACAATGCTCTCTACGCTCTTGCCTTCCTCGGGGCGGACTCCCCCGCGATGGCGGAACAGCAGCAGTGGTTTGCGGGCAAGCCCGAAGAGAACTTTGGACTTGCGCTTGCATCCGACACCGAGGCGTATGTCGGTCATGTGGGCAAGGCGCGGGAACTGACCAAGCGGGCTGAGAACTCCGCCATCCGGGCGGACAACAAAGAAGAAGGGGCGGTATGGCAGGCGAATGCTGCTCTTCAACAAGCGGCTTATGGAAACACCATAGAATCCCGGCAGTCAGCGACAGAGGCTTTGAAGCTCGCTCCCGCGAGTCAGGGCGTCGGGGTCGAAGCTGCGCTTGCGTTTGCCATGGCGGGCGATACGGCACGAGCCGAATCCTTGGCCCAAGACTTGGGGAAACGCTTCCCGCTGGACACGCAGATGCAGTCGCTTTGGCTGCCTGCAATTCAGGCGCAATTGGCACTGGACAAGAGGAACCCGGCTTCCGCCGTGACTGCTCTGCAAGGCGCTTCAACCATCGAATTGGGGCTAATTTCGTTCGTCGCCAATATTTCCTGCCTCTATCACGTGTACATACGCGGCGAGGCATACCTGGCCGCCGGACAGGGCAGCGCCGCCACCGCCGAGTTTCAGAAGATTCTCGACCATAGCGGCATCGTCTGGAACTGCTGGACGGGAGCGCTGGCGCATCTGGGCGTGGCTCGTGCCAACGCCTTGCAGTCGAGAACCTCGCAGGGAGCGGATGCCGATGCCGCCCGCGTCCGCGCACTCGCCGCTTACAAAGATTTCCTCACGCTCTGGAAAGATGCCGACCCCGACATCCCCATCCTGAAAGAGGCCAAGGCGGAGTACGCGAAGCTGCAATAACAAGGGAAAATCCTTCCTCGTGGCTTACGTTTACCGATAGTTGATGAAACCAGGCCTTATCACTCATTGAGCCGCCGACGGGCAGCGACCCTGAAAGATCGGATCACTCCTGAGCGAGTCGGTAGAGTCTGTAGCCTACAACCAAGATCCAGGCCGTCGCAAAGAGGGCATTCATGATTATGGTCAGAGTTAGGCCCGCGAGCGAAACGATCCCAAGGATGCCGGTAGCCAAGCCCAAATAGGCCGTGATCTTGTTGAAGACGCCCCCCAGCATTACGAAACCGATCACGAGGATAGCGAAGGAGAGGGTCACTATTGCATACACGATTTCCAGACGGGACGCCAATATGGCAGATGCATAGTTGGCGGCAGCGAGGTAACCCGCCCGCTGGATATCATCCGTAGCTCGGGAGTAGTTGCTGTAGAGAATGAGCATTGAGGCGTAATGCGACCAGGTGACTGCCAAATCCAAAACGACAAATAGCCCTACGAAAGCAGTCGCTAGCAGCATTGCGTTTCTGTTGATCGCTTTCAACGCCAAGTAAAGGACGAACGCAACGGGCACGAAGAGAAAGTCCGTCAAGACGGAAAGACCTAGAATCACCCACCAGACCGTCGTCTTCCCGGGAAGGTACTTGAACCAAGCCTCGCCACCAATCGGCGCAGCTCCGACGTGGGCGTACAAACAGGGGCAAACCGGAAGTAGGTGTCGCTAACAAGCGTCTCTGCGACTTCAGCCCTTGGACATGGATCGTACGCCCTGCTGCATTAGCCACTTGGCGATTGCAGCAGAGTCGAATCTGACGCAGGAACCTACTCGAAACGACGGAATGCTGCCCCGCTTCGCTCGCCGGAGAATCGTTATGCGAGACATCTGAAGCAGCTCCGCAAGCTCTTCAGCCGTCAGAGCACGATGAATGGCGTTGATGCGCGAAGCGAGGGACATTAAGCGACGCGGGTTTGGGCTGTCCAGTACGCTGTTCATTGCACCCCTCCGAAAATTTCATTTACTTTCGCACGCACCTGTTGACTCCGAGAAGGCTTCAGGTAGCGCATCGTCGATTCCATATCAGAATGGCCGAGCCACTGCTGCACGGTGCGAAGATCTACCCCTGCCCATAGGCACCGAGTCGCGAACGTGGCTCTGAATTTGTGCAGCCAGAAGTCTTCCGAGTTCAGTTCCGCACGCTCGGCGACGGCCTTGAGATCATCGAGGAAGTTCATCTTCACATTGCAGCCGGAAGTCGGAAAGACCAAGTTGCATGTCTTATCAGACTTCGCCTTCAGTGCCTTCAGGCTTGCCACCAACTTTGCTGGGATCGGAATTTCTCGTTCTTTGTACGCCTTTGGTGTCCAGCCTCGGTCTGGCTTATGGCTGACGCGAACAGTGGAAGCTTTGAAGTTGATGTCCGACCGGTAGGTGTACATGACCTCCTGTTCGCGCATGCCCGTCATCAGAAAGAATTCAAACCACAGCCGCTCTTCCGCATCACAAGCGGCAAAAAGTGTGTCCAGCTCGTCGTCCTCGTACGTCTCAGGCTCTTCTTCCGTGTACCGAGGCCAGTCGTTCTTTCCCGCCAGACCGCGAATCCCGTTCGCCTTCAGAAATGTCATCACATTCTCGAATTTGTTGTAGACAGAGCGCGGTGCCTGCTCCTTTTCGTCACGGAGAAATGCCGCAAACCTGAGCAGGTCTCTGCGGTCGATGTCTTCGAGGTAGAGCTTTGGGCAGGACTCGGTGAAGTAATGGAGAGCAGTCGTATAGGCAGCCAGCGTCTTGGGCTTCTTGGTGAGCTTGGTTTCGTCAAGGAAGTCCGCGACGGCGGCGGCTACTGACCTGTTTCCGTTCTGGCCGTCAGGCAGGACAGTGACGCCGTTGTTTACGGCGTTTAGTTCAGCTTCTTTTTGAAGACGTCGGGCCGTGGCGGTGGCAGCGTCTTTGCCCACTGAGAGCCGGATAAGACGCTTCCCCTCGTACCATGAAATGTAGTACGCCCCTTCGGGGTGGCGCTCTTCTCGGTCTCCGACTAAAACCACATCTGGCTTGATTCGTCCATTGGCGGAAAGCACCACTGGGCAGTAGCGTGGCCCTTTGCTTGTCTGGATTCGTTTGGTGACGTTGCACTGGCGGTTCACTGGTGATCCTCCACGTTGATATCAGTGTAGATATCACCAGCTTGCAAGTACTAGATTACAAAGGTAATGGCGGAGAGGGAGGGATTCGAACCCCCGGTACGGTTTCCCGTACTCCAGTTTTCAAGACTGGCGCCTTCAACCACTCGGCCACCTCTCCAGCTACTACAGTTTTACTACAGTGACCAATTTCTTCTAGCGTGCGGTGGACCTTCCCCTTGGGTTCGGTGGACCTTCCCCTTGGGTTTCAAGCGATTACACCCGGCCAAACTTGCAGTACATGGGTTTTCAAGTTCCACACTCGGTTCTGAACCGTTAAGAAAATTCTCTACCTTACTATATTCCTCAACAGGTTACAAATCAGTCGATTTGATCCGTTCTGCTCGGAAGTGACTCGTCTTGATCGTGCGACCATTACAATTTCATGACAGTCTGCGTAGCGCTGGGTGGTCGCCCTTTGCCACTGATCTTGTCGTCGGTGATTTTGTTGTCCGGACACAGACCCGCTAAGGCAGGCGATCATCAGCGAAGTGGGACGGGATATGAGTAAATGGAAAACGGAGCACCACTTCGTTTGGGGCGGCCGACATCAGTCCTGTTCCGAAAGGGTCGAATACGTTCTTATAGCCGATGGTTCTCATTTTCCGAGGGTGCTCCAGATTGCCTTACGAGCCTCGACGACGATGTACACAACAAATACGATCGTCGCTGCAATCTCGACGGCATACAGCTTCACCCACGTAAACAGATCAGGATGAAAGAGCTCTTTCATTTACCTAACCTCCGGGAGAACTTCGCCATCTCACGCTAATGAGAGGTTTTAAGCCTACTCACTTACCCCGAGTATGGGTCACGGCCCTCGCCCGTAGAAGATCCCGAAAGGACAGTCCCACCCGCAACTCCTGTCAACAGTACCTTCGGGCTGTGACCTATGGTTTCAGAAAGAAAGCAGGGCGTATAGATTACGTTTGTAGCCCTACCAACGTGAGCAAGGTATCGTATTGAAAACAGAGAAGATGTTCTGGAGGCAAGTCCAGCGCCGCTTCCACAACTGCCTTTGTAAGCTCAGCCCGGCTGTTCCAATGGGGGATGATCGTTCTAGTACTGGCACCAATTAGCTGATCGGGTATCGTCGATTTTTCGCCAACTGCGCTGGCGTTAGTTTACAACAGCGAACGCTGCCAATATTGCGAGACATTGGCGACCCTTTTTTAATTCGCAAGGCCGAAGGCTCGAGAGTGGAACTGCATGATCTCGCTGAAATGCGCCAGAAAGTAGGACAAGCTGTGGTCGCCAGCATAGGCATGATACTGGTGCG
>QIAN01000139.1 GCA_003225005.1 Acidobacteriota bacterium
TAAGGAACCAGGTGATCTGATCGTCGGGCAAATCAGCGAATGCGGGAACGCGCAGCAGCTCTGATTTTGCGATCATTTACACTTTGCTCAAATATTGATGAATGAACTGCACCGCAACCGATCCTTCGCCAACTCCGGAAGCCACCCGTTTTATGGAACCGTGCCGCACATCGCCCACCGCGAAAATCCCGGGAACATTGGTTTCGAGCAAGAACGGATCGCGGTCGAGCGTCCATCCCTTTGGGCGTTGCCCGTCACGTATAAGGTCAGGCCCAGTCAACAGGAAACCGCGCTCGTCCCGCTCGACGACATTCGCCAGCCAATCCGTCCGCGGCAATGCTCCAATAAAGATGAACATCGCGCTCGCCGGCACGCGCTCAACCTTGTTGGTGTCGGAGCACAGCACCGAAATCTCTTCCAGATGTGTCTCGCCGTGTGCCTCGGCCACGCTGGCATGTTTCCAGAGCTGAATGTTGGGCGTCTGTTGAACCTGGTCAATCAAATATTGCGACATGGTGCTGGAAAGCGATTCGCCGCGCACAAGAATGATGACGCGCTCTGCGTATCGCGCGAAGTTCATGGCCGCCTGACCCACCGAGTTTGCGCCGCCCACCACATAGACGATCTCGCCCTGACAGGATAGCGCCTCGGTAGCGCCGCCCCCATAATAGATCCCCGCACCTTGCAGCCTGTCGATTCCCGGAGCTTCCAGCCTCCGCCACTGGACGCCGGTAGCGATCATCAAGGCGTGACAGGAGATCTCGTTCCCATCAGCCAGCTTGATGATTCGGTAAGACGCTTCGGTTCGGACGCCCAGGGCTTCCTGAGGCGAAAGGATTTCCACTCCAAAACGCTGCGCTTGCACCACCGCACGCCGAGCCAGATCGCCGCCGCTTAACCCGGTCGGAAATCCAAGATAGTTCTCAATGCGGGAACTCATACCAGCCTGACCGCCGGGCGCCTCCCGCTCCACCATCACTGTATGCAGGCCTTCCGAGGCGCCATAAACGGCAGCGGCCAAACCGGCCGGCCCTCCTCCCACGATGGCAAGGTCGTAAAAACTGGTTTGGGCGCGCGTCCGCAGCCCGACCTTTTGCGCGACGTCGGCGGGTACACTCTCAAGAAGCTTCGTCCCGTCTGGGAACAGCACCACGGGGAGATTGGCCGACGCCGGACCCAGAGCTTCCAGAAGGCGCTTGGTCTCTGGATCATTCGCCGAAAGCTCGACGTCGATCCACTGATAGGGGACGTGGTTGCGCGCCAGGAAGTCCCGCAACTCGTACGATCGAGGTGACCAGCGAGTACCCAGCACCCGGATTCCTTGAAAGGTGGGACGGAAGGAAGCTTGCCAGTCATCAAGCAGGTCATCTAATTGCGGATACAAATGCTCTGCGGGAGGATCCCACGGCTTCAAGAAAAAGTAGTTGATGCTGGCATGATTGATTGCGCTGATCGCGGCGTTGGTGTCGGCGTACGCCGTGAGCAATGCCCGCTTGGCACCGGGATAAAGCCCCATGGCTTGTTGCAAGAATTCCACTCCGTCCATGCGCGGCATGCGTTGGTCGGCAAGGAGCAAGGCCACACTGTCGTTGCGCACCTTCAACTGCTTCAACAGATCGAGTGCGCCTTCAGGAGAATCGCTTCCGATCACACGATATTCTGCGCCGTACTGCGAACGGAGATCGCGTTCTATCGCCCGCAGAACATCGGAATCGTCATCCACGCTCAGTAATATGGGTTTAGCCATGCTCGGTCTCGGTTTTGGGCAAAGGCATGATTACAGATTTCTGCCTCGTGTGCATGACCCCATTAGATACAGGAACTTGAATTTGGTCGCGCAGATTCCGGTTACCGGGAACATGAATCGTCTTAGCGAGCGTCTCATCCAAAAAGGATGTTTCTTCGTGCTGTGTCGAGAGCAGGGTCGTACGGGCAATTCTCCAGGAGATTCGAAACAGACCGCGACGGAAAGGACGAGGGGAGATGAAGTTGATCTCGGTGAGCACCGGGCTCCCGCGAGAAACGACATGGCACGGGAGAACCGTGACCACGGGAATCTTTAAGCAACCGGTCGATGGCCGCGTCGCTTTGCGTAAGCTCAATTTGGACGGAGACCGCCAGGCAGACCTTACGGTTCACGGGGGCGAGTATAAGGCCGTCTACTGCTATCCGATCGAACACTACGACTATTGGAAGAAGGAGTTGCCGGGCCGGGAGTTGCCCACAGCGATTTTCGGCGAAAACTTCACCACGGAAGGCTTGCTGGAGGACTCGATCCATCTCGGAGACCAGTTCTCCATCGGTTCCGCGGAGGTGATCGTCACACAGCCTCGGCTTCCCTGCTACAAACTCGGGGTGAGATTTCAGTCCGACCACATGGTGAGGCGATTTCTTGCGAGCGGGCGGACCGGTTTTTACTTTGCCGTCACCCACGAGGGAGAAGTTGGTGCTGGCGACGAGATCACGGTCATTGCTCGAGACCCGAATCGTGTCCCTGTTTCGGAAGTAACCCGCCTGTACATCGCGAAAAGGTATGGCAATGACGAGGTGAGTTTGATCCAGCGTGCCTCGCGAGTCAAGGCTCTGCCCCAGAGTTGGAAGGCGTATTTCGAACAAAGGCTGCAGGAGGTTGGGTGGGGTTGAGATGTGGAACTAATTTCTAGTGTCGAGGTGAAAGAATTTTTCGTATCGCTCGACCGGATAACCCTTCGCTTTCCACCCCGCCAGTCCACCTCGGAGGAATTTTATCCGCAAGAATTGCAGGCCTTGAGCTCGACGCAAGATGACTCGGCTCGTTTTATCACTGGGACAGGTACAGTAAACGACCGAGTCTTTCTCTTTCGGGATGAGCAACGGATTCTCCAGCAGTTCCCTTGGGGGAATCCTCGTTGCGCCAGGGATGATCTCAGAATTCGCTAACAAGTCGAGCGGCAGGCGAACATCGAAAAGAAGTATCTCTTGCTTTGAAGTGAGCAATGCATGCAGGGCCTCTGGTGTGATGCTGTGCAGCTCCAGCTCGCGTCGATCTCTTGTATGCTTGATCCAAATTACGGTCAACAGGCACAGCACGACGATGCAAATGGCCGTCAGGATCAGCGTCATCTCTTGTTCCCCTCCACACCCTTTGATACAAGATTCCCCACGGAGGTGAAAAGATTCTCAGCGCGCGTATCCGCCGCAGGTCGACATGGTTCGGTCGGCTGCTGACAACGGTTTGGAGCACGGATGTGAGGGTGGTAGACTGCGGCCTATGGCCACTCAAAAGAGAACCAAGAAGAAGCACACAAAGCTGAAGAAAACTACCGCGAAGAAGGCGAGGCCGGTTAAGAAGGCGGCCAGAAAGCGCTTGGCTAAAAAGAAGGCAGCCCCGAAGAAGGTGGCGGAAAAGGGGCCCGCACTGAAAAAGGCAGCGGTGAAAACGGAGGTCCTCGGCAAGAAGAAAGCCGGTGCTAAGACCCTGGGCGCCGCCAGGAAGCGCGCCCCGGGAAGAAATCAGAATTTGGATGCGGACGCATTTCGAACCCAGGGAATGGGATCGCGGTCGGCGGGGCAATCGGGAGATTTGCAGGGATTATCCAACGTCGAAGGTGCGGATTCGGAGAGTGTGGACGAGCTCATCGAGGAAGGGAACGCGTTCGAGGCCGACGTTGTGGCTGGCGTGGAAGGCGCTAGGGACGCGGATGAGAAGGAAGTTCACACCCATGAGGTACCAGAGGACGATGTGCCCGGAGAATATCTAGACAAGGACTAGTCCGGATAGCCCCGACTCTCCTGCTTTTTTCTTCAGAGCAAGCGGACCTCCGTAAGGGTGCATGAACCGCGATTCAGATATTAAGGGTAGGACTTGGTTCGCCTTCCGTCAGAAAGACTTCTACGACTTTGGAATAGACGCTAGGCTTGAGGCGAGCCGGGTCGATGCAGAATTCGCATCAACTAAGCGGCAGGCGCGGGTGTCGCGGATTTCAACCAATCCTCCATCCGCTCATGCTGCACCAACCCCGCCTGCTGCATCACCGGACGGCCCCCGTAGAAGACAATGAAATTTGGGATGCCGCGCACGTCGAACCGTGTAGCGACCTCCGGGTAGCGTTCAGTGTCGAGTTTTACGACTACAGCTCGTCCCGCCATATCAGCGGCGGTACGCGCAACTTCCGGTGCTGCCATCCGGCAAGGTCCGCACCATGAAGCCCAGAAATCTACCAGCACGGGGACCCGTGCATTTTGAACAATTTCGTCGAACAGCTGGGAGTTAACTTCCAGCGGCTCATCCACTGGCGGTAAAGGCGTTTTGCACACTCCACACCTTCCCGTATCGGCGAGGTGTGCCACTGGAATACGGTTCTTCCGTCCACAAGCCTTGCAGGTTCGAATTACGGGCATAGCCCCCTCACGCAGTTCACGTCGCAGATGTTCAAACTGCTAGCCAGCGCGGTCAGGTGACCCTGGTTCGCTTTGGGATGTAACAGTATCGCGCAAGGTTGTTCGTACTCCCAAAGTCGTACCCGTGTCTCTGACCCGGGGCGGAGACTGCTGTAACTATCCTCTCGCAATCATAATTCACTCTCACGATGAATTGTTGTATGGCGGCGTATTCAATAGCATCCGAAACCAGGCTGGTTCACTACTTCGTAGTACGAGCGATTAAAGATTCCGATTCGCCGCCCCTCCGCTAGCCGCTGCATGGTTCGCCACAGGTAATCATGATTTCGCTCTTCGCCAGTGGGGCCTTGAACGAATAAACCTGACAACCTTGCGGAGTGACCCCCCGACATAACGTGCTTGATGGCGCTATCTTTTCCTGATGCGTCGATGCCTTGAAAAAGAAGTAGAACTACCCAACGGTCTTGGGCGTAGGGCCTATCCTGCAAGCCAATCAGTCGAGCGACTCCGTCTTGCAAGGCTGCGCGAGCGTCCTCCTTTGACTGAAATGTTCCTGGTGTCCGCGGGATCGAAGTCTTTCAATTGAAAACGTTTGCCATGGTCTATGCGATATGCCTTTGCCAGTTTGTGTAGCTCCTTCATCGCCCGTGCTTACTTTGGCGGAACCACCTGGAGACTGTTGGTCACCGAAAAAATCCCAGGAACGCCATTGGCGCGGAGACCGACCGAGTTTTTATCAGCTTCGCTGTCGATGATCCCTTCTAAAGTGACGTGGCCATTTTTGACAATGATCCGGATAGGCTTTTGCGCGCCCAAAGCGTACTTCTGCATAGGCTCCTACCCGTAGATGGCATGGAATAGTTGAATCCTAAGGCGATCATCCATCCGGGACAGCGGCAACACTTCAATCTGATTATCGACCTGCTCTACGCCTTCAATATGCTTTACCGCATTCTCGGCGTCGGACTTGAGCGAGGGACGAACCACCTGACCATAGAGCGTGACGTTAGATCCGTCGAGTTTGTAAGTAATGTTGTCAAAGATCCCATACCAGGGAAGCATGAGTAGCTCATGACGAAGTTCCCGTGCGATCCGTTCCTGAGCGCTGGACGAGGTCTGGTCGCGCTGTGCGGGCGCCGCCGAAACGCTTCCCGCAATGCCCCAGGCTGTGAATGTGAAGTCATCTTGGGCCAGTCTCGAGATGGCCTTGCTGTCACGCGGAGCCGCGTCGATAACCTCAACTTCCAAACTAACGGGGATGAGGGCGGTTGTGGGATTACGGGCCAATAGAATATTGATCTTCCCCGTGGCCCGTTCAAGAGCTGCGAGTGCCTCGTCAGCTTTGTTCGCCGCAATGGCTTTGACCGCCAGGTCGCACGTGACTGTCGTTTCACTCGCAGATATGAGGATCGCAAGGCTAGCCTTTTCCCGGCTTGACCGCACCTCGAAAAAGAGACAAAGCCTCCGGCGAGAGATATTCGCTCATATCGCGCGAAATGCAATTTTGCAACACCCAGTCCTGCTCGTGCTTAGAAAACATCCGGCGCTACAGCGGAAAGTGCTCATGGAGCTGGCAAGAAATCTTCAACTTCGAAACAAGCTGCTACGGGTTTGCGGGCGACTGACCGTTTAACTGCAATCTTTCGCAGCGCGCAGGATTTGAAGCCGCTATTTTGCGACTCCTTGAACCAACATCCCGACGCCGGCGATATTTTTTACCACTCTCTCCTCTGCAGCTAAGGCGCCGGAGCGTCGATCGTTCCCACTAGACCCGTGCGCCCATCTTGCACGGCGAGCCGCAACTGGTTATTCCCCGGTTGGGGATCCAGATCCATGTGTAGCATCAATCCGTGTTGCAGAATCTGCTGATAAGTGTTCGCATCGAAGGCTTGGTCTACTTTCTGGTTGCGATTGGACAACATCTTGCCGCTCGGAGAATAGACCGTGGCATACATGGCCACATTCAGACGCTTGCCGCCAGAGGTATCCTCAGCAGAAAGAGTGTTGGCATCAACCAGGAAAGTCACTCCGATTTTGTCCTTTACTGAATTGGCGGAAGGTGGCTTCACCTGTGCGCTGAAAGCAACCAGGGTTGACGGAACAACATCTCCTAGCGCCGAGGCCACTTCTTGTTGCGGGTTGTAGCCTTTCAACTGCGTCGGATCGATGGCGTAATACCCACGCCGATTCTGGACGTCCACACCGTCGCGCTTTACCTTTACCTTGATCGATCGATATTTGCCATCATATTTCTTGATTTCTGGATAATAGCCAATGGTGTAGGCAGCGGAGTCGTCTTCGAACGCGCGCTGCACTCCTATCTTGATCTCATTCTGGTTGACGTAGGCGCGACCCCCTGTTTCGCGTGCCATCTCTCGCATGGTTTCCTGCGAGTCGATATCGGTCGAGATCGAAAGTCCCCGCGCATCGACCGGGTAGACAGCTACTTGCGCACTAGCCAGCCGGGAGGCCGTATCGCGGATTTCATCCGCGTGCGACTGCCGGAAAGTCGCGGCATAGTTTCCCGCCGAATGTTCGTCAACCCGGCGTGTGTTGAAGCTGGGTAAGTTCTCTTCCAGTTCTGCATTGGACATGGTCCGGTTCTCTGGAATGAATGAAAAAGGCAAATTCCCTGTTATCCAGATGAGGTTCTTCCGACCAGGCAGTCCGCCTAGAATGCGGGCTAGGCTATTCAGGGCGTTCAGAGCTAACACGGCCCGCTGGTCCTCGGCGTACGCCGTTTGCGCGCTTTCAAAAGCCTTCAGCGACGTCTGTGCGACGGCGATGGCGTTGGATGCTCCACTCCGTCCCAGACCCGAGTCGCCTGAGGCACCACTGAGCGGAGCCGTGCTGGCGTCGAGGCTGGACACCGTGCTGGAGGCACTCGGATCAGCGGATGCGCTTGTTGCAGCCCGGCCAGCGCTGGCGAACTCCTGCGGCTGGGGCTTGTAGCGCTGTAGTGCCGTGTAGAGAATCTGTGGATCACTCGTAAAGTCCTGCAACACACTGAGGGAGCCAGTCAAAGTAAAGATACCCATACGCTGGCCCGGCTTGTACTGTTCCTGAACGAAGCGCAGCATTTGAGTGCGGGCATAGGCCTGGTTGGTAAACGGGGTGTCAATCGCGTCGAGGAGCATCACCGTGATGGGGCCACCGGGCGAACGATACTGCGCCCGGTTCGAGTAGATCCCAGCTGGCAAAGCCGCCGCCGGCGAGTTCTCGCTGGGAGTTGCCAGGCTGGCGACCTTCTGCATCTTGCCGTTTTCTTCCACCACGAAATCTTCGGGACGAAGTCCGGTAAGGGCTTTGCCCTGCTTATCCGTCACCACTACGTCCACCAGGACCATGTGGGTGGTGACGCGGATCGTAACAGGTGGGATCTGGGCAGGAGAGGGCTGTGCGGCCTGACTCCAGCCTCCAAGTGTCATACTCCCCGTCAGCAGCAAACCCAGGCAAGGAGAGCGCAAGCGTAACAGGAGCGTGATCATGGGATGTTCCTCCCTAGCCCGCTTGGCAGGCGCACACACGTTATTATCTTTCGGCTCTCCTTGCAAGGAGTTTGCTGCGTTCAGGTGAGGTGGCTGTCCCCGACGGACAGCGGTTTTTTCATGCTCTCTGTCAGTAGCAGAATGCCTTTCTTGGTCGTCAGCGTTGGTATACTTCAGTCTTGCGAATGCACCCGACGATATTTGGCGGTTGCGATTGGAAGAGCAACTACTGGTTTTGGAAACGGACATGCAACCGATCACGTTCATGGAGCTCCTGCCCGGCCGACCGCCCAGTTTCGCCCGACCGAGACACCTGCAATTGCTACAAAACTTGCATGCGGATTGGGGCAAACGACACCTTTTGTGCGGTCTATTAGCGATGGCATGTGTGTTCGGAGCGAGTGCCCAATCACAAGACCGGCAGTTGGAAACGCTCATAGAGAACGGGCAGAGTGATTTAGACGCCGGCGATTTCGGTCGTGCTGTCGTTAGCTTCGAGCGGGCAACGCAGATGGCACCGGACAATCTAGAAGCCAATCGAGGACTCCTGCTCAGTTATTTGCAGGCAAAGCGCCTGCCAGATGCAGAGAACGCAGGTCAGTCTGCAACCGCCCGTTGGCCGCAGGATGCGCCATTACAGCATTGGCTGGGGCTGGTTTATTTCAAAGAGCGTCAGAATGCAAAGGCCTTGGAACGGCTGCGCAGTGCCGAGGGCCTGGACGGCACGCGGTTCGATATTCACTTCGACGTAGCCTTGGTACTGCTCTCGGAGGAGCAGTATGCGGCGGCTGCGGAGGAATTGGAAAAAGCTATAAGGCTCGACCCGAACACCGCCATGGCTCATGTGTTGCTGGGCCGTTGTTATCAAAACACGAATCGTACCGTGCAAGCGATTGAGCAGTTTCAGGTCGCGCTGCGACTTGACCGGAACATTCCGCTCGGCCACTATCATCTCGGGTTCGCTTATGCAAGTCTGGGCCACAACCCTGAAGCCATCGCCGAATACAAAAAAGAACAGACGCATTCGCCCGACAATCCGTTAGTCCTTTATCAGCTGGGTCATTGTCTGCTAGAAGCAGGAGAATGGAAGTCCGCCGCAGCGCACTTGAAAAGAGCAGTGGAAGCTGACCCGCAAAATTCCGATGCCTCCTACGATTTGGGTAAGGCATTGCTTCTCGAAGGTGATGCTGAATCCGCGCTGCCAGCTTTGCGCCACGCGTCAGAGTTGAAGCCTGCGGATCCCAGCGTGCATTACCAGTTGGCACGAGCGCTCGGAAAGATGGGCCGAAAAGAAGAAGCACAACAAGAGTTCCAGACTTTCGCGGTGCTGAAGAAGACCCAACCTGTAGCCGGAGGAATGGCAGCCGGACCGACCCAGTGATGCGCGGTCGTACATCGTTGCGGCTTAGATTCCCCGGTCGATGGGTGGCGGCAGCAATGCTATTTCTCGCGACGTGTGCATTGCCCCAAGCCTCGCAACAATCTAATCGGTCGCAACCCCGAACTGATCATGTTGCTGCGGACTCGATGTCCCGCAATCGGGGCGCGCATTCGAGCCCAGTATCTTTCGCGGATGTAACCGCGGCCGCTGGCATCGACTTCTCCCTCATCTGTGGCGGTCCGGAAAAGCGCTACATTATGGAATCCATGTGCGGCGGTATTGCGGTTTTCGACTACGACAATGACGGCTGGATGGACATCTTCCTCGTGAATGGATCCACGCTCGAAGATTTGAGAGCGGGAAAATGTCATCCCAGCAAGCTTTACCGTAACAATCACGACGGCACCTTCACCGATGTATCGGCCAAGTCTGGAATCAACCACTGCGGCTGGGGATTTGGGGCGGCCGCAGGCGAGTATGACAACGACGGCTGGGAAGATCTCTACATAACTTATCTCGATGGGGCCGTGCTTTATCACAACGACCACGACGGCACGTTCACGGACGTAACCGCTAAAGCGGGTGTTGGCAATCTGGGGCGCTGGGGGACCAGCGCCGCCTTCGGCGACTACGACAATGATGGCAACCTCGATCTCTACGTCGCGAACTACGTGGACCTTGATCTCAATCACCTGCCGGAATTAGGGCAGGGGCCGTTTTGCCAATACCGGGGGATTCCCGTCTCTTGCGGCCCACGCGGATTGAAGGGCGGAAGGGACAGGCTGTATCACAACAACGGCGACGGCACGTTCACCGACGTGAGCGAAAAGTTGAATATTGATCCGAACGCTTACTACGGGCTCGGTGTCCTCTGGCTGGATTACGACTTGGACGGCTGCCTCGATCTCTACGTAGCCGACGATTCGTCGCCCAGCATGCTGTATCACGGCGACTGCAAGGGAGGCTTCACCGAAGTAGGCGTACAAGCCGGCGTGGCATACAGCGCGGATGGCCGTGAACAGGCCGGCATGGGCATCGATTCCGCCGACTACGACAACGACGGTTGGCCTGACATCGCGAAAGCGAATTTTTCAGACGATAGCAACAACCTGTACCACAACGATCACAATGGCGAATTTACAGATCTCGCAGGCCCCGCGAACTTTGGACCTGTGAGCATTCCTTTTCTTGGTTTCGGACTCAAGTTCCTCGACTTTGACAACGACGGCTGGAAAGATATTTTCGTAGCGAATGGTCACGTGAACCCCCAGGTGGACCAACACTCCTTTGGCGTGACCTACGCCGAACGGCCGCAGCTATTCCACAATCTCGAGAGCGGGAAATTTGAGGAGATCGGCATGACCGCCGGAACGCCGCTGGCTCGCCGTTATGTGGCCAGGGGCGCGGCTACTGCCGACTTCTTCAATGACGGCCGGGAAGACCTGCTGGTTAGTGTGCTCGACGGTCCTCCACTTCTCCTTCGCAATCAAGCTAAGAAGGGGCATTGGCTCCGTGTCAAAACCATAGGCGCCGCTTCTAACCATGACGGTTTTGGCGCCCGCGTGCAAATAAGAGCGGGCGGCTTGACTCAGACCGCTGAGGTCAGAGCCAACTCGAGTTTTGAGTCAGCCAGCGATTCGCGATTGCATTTCGGCTTGGGCGCGGCAACGCGAGCAGATTCAATTGCCATCCATTGGCCCTCGGGCAAGACGGATACTCTCGGTCCAGAATCTGCTGATCAGGAACTGGTGATCCAGGAAGGACACGGCGTGCTGGCACGGCACGCACACGTCCCAGCCACAAGCAAGCCTGCCCAATCGCGCCAGCATTTAACTCATCGAGTACCATAGTTGAACCGGATCGGACACCGACAGGGCTACAGGGTGCAAGAAAGCTAAGCGGACCGGCCGAGAGCCATTCGAAATCCTTGCTGGAAAACTTGCTCTCGCTTCCCACGTTATTTCCTTCCAAATTATGGAGCCACCTTTGGGCAGCCCTACACTTCCTCATAGTGCAAAACCACTAATAGCTTGTAAGTTGTTGATTATTAACAGGAGCTTGTTTGGATTGTTATGTGCTGTTGCACACACCCTTTGGGACTGTGTGGATAGGCGCGAGTCGTCACTATCCCGTCCCGCTAGATTCGCTTTTCTCAAGGAATCAGCAAGATAGCTTGACAGGGGCAATTCGAAGGCGCACAATGGCGCGCGTTTAAAAGGACTGCTAAAACGCGCTCACACTAGGTGTTGCGAACCAATGGTTGTGATGCAAGCTAAGGATGTGAGGGTTGTCAGCTCTTGATGAGATAAACGTGGGGTCAATCGCGGTCTCAAAACGATCGAAAAGCTTGGGGAGGAGAGTCGTTATGACAAGGCTACGCTGTTGCTTCGTTGTGTTGTGCACGCTGCTGTTGACCTTGGGTGCGATAGCGCAGGTTCAAAACGGTCAATTCTCCGGCACTGTGACCGACCCTAGCGGGGCGGCGGTTCCCAACGCGAAGGTGACAATCACTAACCAGGCGACAAACCTGTCGGTGACGGTCATGTCGAATCAGACTGGTGCCTACGGTGCCAAAGAACTGCCGGTTGGCACGTATAAGATCACGGTGGAGGCAAGCGGCTTCAAAACCTTCTCCGATGTTGGCGTCGTGCTGAACGCCGGCTCAATTGCGCACGTCGACGCGAAGATGGCGCTCGGTCAGGCTCGCGAAGTAGTGGAGGTCACCAGCCAGGAAGTAGCAGTCAACACAGAAGATTCCAAGCTGGCCTCGACGGTGAGTTCCACTCAGATCAACAACCTGCCCCTGAACGGCCGCAACGTGTTTGACCTGATGCAAATGAGCGCTGGCGCCGTGAACGTCAACGGAGTGGATTTTGAAAATGGTCACGGCACTGTCGTCAATGGCGTGCGCGAAGACTTCAATGGCTTCCTGGTCAATGGCGTCTCCAACAAGGGTCTGAGCGGCGGCGCGGTCAACGTGCCGATTCAGGATAGCGTGGAAGAATTCCAGCAATTGCAGCTCAACATGTCGGCACAGTATGGCAACAGCGCGGGGGGTACCGTAAACCTCGTAACCAAATCCGGCACCAATAACTGGCATGGCAGCCTGTGGGAGTATCTACGCAACGACGCGCTGGATGCCAATCAGTTTTTCCTGAATCAAAAGGGCGTCGCAAAACCCGCCTTGCGATTTAACCAATTTGGCGCCACGGTGGGTGGACCCATCGTGAAGGACAAGTTGTTCTTTTTCCTCTCCTTGCAAGGAGACCGTTTCAGGACGATCGGGGCGCCAATTACAACCACACAAGAGACTGCAGCATGGCGCAACGCGGTCATCCAGGCCGATGCCAACGCGACTGCCGCTGGAGACTCGGTCAACTCCGTCGCCGCTCTGCTCTATAGCAACTTTGCGCCAGCAAATCCTGGCACACCCGGCACCCTCACAGCGAACTCGTACGCGGCGACGTCTGCGGCCGGAAACTTCTCCCGCTTCCTGTGCCCCTCGGCAAACTTTGGCGGCACTCCACTGATGGCGAAGAAGTGGCAGTATCTGTTCGGAATCACCGCACAAGACATTGCTGACATGAATGCGGCCGGCTGCCCGGACACACCAGCAACTACGCTGCAAGGCACCCTCGACCGGAATGCTCCAATCCAAGAAGACAGCGTTGCCACTTTCAAGAGCCAGACGCAGACCCTCGGCAATTTGTTTAATGGAAACGAGGCCTCGTTGCGGGTGGATTACAATTGGAACCCTAACAATCGGCTGTTCGCCCAATACAACTACCTCCGCGAGACGGATACATTTGGCTTCTGCAATGCAGCCTGCACCCGCGGGTTCAGCAATCCGTTCCGCAACAACTTCCCGCAGGGCTCGCTGAGTTGGGTGCACACCTTGAGCCCGAGCATTTTGAATGAGGCTCGTGTGGGATACCTGCAGAACAACACTAAGATCACCGTGAGCAGCGGCGGTGTGCCGGCGATCGGGTTTGCTGACGGATCGGCGGGCTTCGGCTCCTACAACGGCTACCCACAGAATTTCAAAGAGAACATTTACACTTACTCCGACCTGGTCTCGATCAGCCACAGGAACCACAGCATGAAGGTGGGTGTAGACTTTCGGCGCAATATCGAGAACAGCGAATTCAACGTGGCGCGTCCCTCCTACTATTTCTACGATCAGGTGTTTTTTGCGGCGGACGCTCCCTACTATCAAGCGGCAGGCGTAGATCCTGGGATATGCAAGGCGCCTTGCCCTTCTTCTTCGTTCAACCCAACCCCCTCCTCTCAGTTGAGCAGCAACTTCCGGCATTGGCGCAATCTGGAAATGGGAGCCTATTTCCAGGATGACTGGAAGGTTTCGAAGCGTTTGACCCTGAACCTCGGTCTTCGTTACGACCTCTACAGGCGGCACAGCGAAGAAAACAATTTGGCAACCACGTTTATTCCCGGGCCGGGAACTAACGCAATAGACTGGGTCGCCAACGCAAATGTTCCGAGACATCAAATCGGAACCATTAATGGTGTGACATACGACTGCACCTCCGACACTGCGGTCCTGCTTTCAACTCTGGCAGGGGTTTGCGGTCCAGGGGGGTTTGCGCCGTCCAAGACCTTGGGCGCGGGTGACCACAACGACTTTGGGCCACGTGTCGGGTTCGCCTGGGACGTGTTCGGCAATGGTAAGACATCATTGCGCAGCGGGTTCGGCGTAGCCTACGAAGGCACCCTGTACAACCCGCTCTCGAACTCGCGCTGGAATCTCCCTTACTATTCGTTCAACGGGATAGTGGGCGGAGTTGGCGTGGCTAACGCGGACGTAGTTTATGGCCCGTCGATCTGTACTGGAACTCCGCCAAACGGCCTTTGCGTTCAAGATCCAACGACAGCCCCGAGGTTTACGGGCGCACCAGGACCGACGCAGAATCAGGGGCCTGCAGGACAGGCGCAGACTCAAGGTAATATCAGCGGCTGGGATCCGAGCAACCCGAACAAGGCTGTCCTAACGGGGATCATTTTCCCGAAGGGAATTAAGGACCCCTATGTGTACAACTACTATTTAGGGGTACAGCATGAAATCATGCCCAAGACTGTACTGGAGGTTAATTATGTGGGCACGACGGGCCACAAGCTCTTCCGCTCTGAAGATATCAACCGTCGGCCGGGTACTCTCCTGCCCGCAGACTCTGTTGTTACCGACAATTTGGGGCGCACTTGGACGGGGAACGACGGCCGACCCAATGGGAACTACGGCCGCCTAAGGAACTGGCAGAATGCGGTCAATTCGAATTACAACTCCTTGCAGGCTTCCGTGAAACAGAAAATGAGTCACGGGCTGCAGTTTAATGTGAACTATACCTACAGCCACTCCATTGACGAGGGATCAACTTGGCACAGCGGTGCCACTACCGCCAATGGATCCGCTGCCGGTGAGGGCTTCACAACAGACCAGACACTGCCTGGTCTGGATCGAGGTAATTCGATTTATGACATCCGGCAGCGTCTGGTTTTGAACTACGTCTGGCAATTGCCCGGGCAGAACCTGAAGGGCGTTCTGGGATGGATTGCTGGCGGCTGGTCGTACAACGGCATCTGGTCGCTCCAAAGCGGGGCGCACTGGGAGCCCTTCACTGGCGGTTTTGATAATCTATCGGGGGACTGCTCTACGTCGGGCATAGCCAGCGGTCTCTGCGTCAATACCGGCGGCGACTTTAACCTCGACCGCGGGAGGAATGATCGACCGAACTCGTCCGTAGCGGGGCTCAGTGGAGTGGGTCACGACAGCTGGGCGAAGGGATGGGGAGCGACGCAAGGTAGTGGGACGGAAGTCATCACGACCTCACCAGGCGTCACGTTCTCATCACCGTGCTTAGCATGCGTGGGCGACCTCGGCCGTAACACTTTTGTTGGTCCGGGCCAGTGGTATGCAGATATGACCCTCTCGAAGACCTTCAAGTTCACCGAGCGGGTCAACTTGAAGTTTGACGCCAACGCCTTCAACATCTTCAACCACACCAATTTCCTCCTGGCGACACAAGGTGGAGGCGCGCACAACCAGTACGCGTCCAACGATCCGGTGAGCGGAGGTCTTACTGCAGTTAGCAACTTTGGTAAAGCAGCTGGCACTCTCAATGCCCGGAACTTGCAGATTGGTTTGAAGCTCAGCTTCTAGCCGAAGAACCGGTTACCTTTCAGAGCTTGCCGCCGGTTCTCCGGCGGCAAGTTTTTTTTCTTTCAAGCGTTTTCGCCTTTGTGCGGGGGTATCACATGGGCAGGGGCTCTCGCCGTTTCATCGTCTTCGTCGTCTCCGCATTTCTGACAGTCATACTGATGTCGGCTTGTCTTAATGCCCAGCAACAACAGAGTCCACTGGGGAAAATCATCGGCGACATCAGGGTGGCTAAAGGAGATTTTCCCCCAACTCCGATACTCGTCACCTTGGAACTACATGGGTCAGCCATTGAGAGCGTGTATAGTGACGGCCAGGGCAGATTTGGCTTTTACAGTCTTTACGCAAACCAGTACCGCGTCTCTATCGACGATGAGGCTTACCAGGCAGTCAGCGAGAACATAACTGTATACCCTGATGTCGACCCGATGAATTTTGTGCAGTTCGTTCTGATTCCTCGCGAAGACAGAAAAAAGCCAGACCCTCTGCAGAAGAGAGTCGCAGGAAGCAATCCCTATCTTGTGGATACTGCTGAGTATTACAGGCGTTTTCCCAAGAAAACGGTCAAAGAGTTTGAGAAGGGCGTGAATGCGGAGAAACAAGACAAGGCCGAGGAGGCCATTGAGCATTACCGGAAAGCTCTCGGCTACTCCCCCGACTTCTATCCCGCAGACAATAATCTCGGTTCGGCCTACCTGAGCCGCCAGCAATTTGCCGACGCGCGGAGCCAGTTCGAGGCGGCCATCAAAGCCAATCAGAACGATCCTGAGGCGCACTTCAACCTGGCCAACGTAATGTTGCTGACCAAACGTTACGATGAGGCCACAGTTGAGATTGAGGAAGGCTTGAAGCGCCAGCCTGTCTCAGCATTTGGCCAATTTTTGCGCGGAACTCTCTACTCTCACACCGCTCGTCCGGATCTGGCCGAAAAGAGTCTGCTGATGGCGCTGGATCTCGACCCAAGGATGCCGCAAGTGTATCTGCAGTTGGTTAATCTGTATCTGGCCTACCTCAAGGCTTTCCCCGATTCGCAGTTTTCACGGAAGGCGCGCGAGTTGCTGAAGCGGCTGCAGGGAGAAACATCCGCATCGGCAAACCCACACTGAGCCAGTCCTGTTCCTTAGCGATCCTGGCGAGAGTCTGCCTGGCCACAATCTGCCGATGATAAACTTTTGTATCCTATGTTTCTAACAGGCCGCTTGCTGTGCGTTCTTTGCTTGGTTGCGAGCGCAATGGTGGCTAGTGCCGCCGTGCCTCACCCTCCCAAGCCTCAGCCTCCCAACGTCATTCTGATCACATTGGACACGGTGCGCGCCGACCGAATGGGCTTCCTCGGCTCGCAGCGCGGGCTCACGCCACACCTCGATGCCATGGCCCGCCAGTCCGTGGTGTTTACCCGCGCATACGCTCAAGTTCCGCTGACAACGGCGTCGCACGCCACCATCCTGACGGGTACGTATCCGCAGTATCACCAGGTAAATGGTTTTGGAGTGCCGCTGCCCCAAGATGTGACGTTCGCTACTTCCATCTTTAGGAGCCATGGATATCACACAGCGGCTTTTGTCGGTTCTTTGGTGCTGGACCCTGCCACACGGTCCGCTCCAGGCTTTGACCGGGGATTTGACACATTTGATGCCGGATTCCACAGACGGCGCCCACGAGAAAGTCGCTATCAGGCGATTGAACGCCGCGGCGGTGAGGTGGTTGCGCACGCATTAGCCTGGTTAAGCCAGCATCCGCGTGGTCCGTTTTTCATCTGGGTGCATCTTTACGATGCGCACGATCCCTACGATCCTCCAGAGCCCTATAAGAGCCGTTACGCCTCTGCGCCCTACGATGGCGAGATTGCCTATGTCGATTCCGCGGTCGGTAAATTCCTGACTCAACTGCGGACACGAGGACTCTATGAAGGCGCGGTCATTGCCGTAATGGCCGACCATGGCGAGGCTCTGGGGGAACACGGAGAAGCTACGCACGGGATTTTTCTCTACGATGAGACGATTCACGTCCCACTTCTATTCAAGTTGCCGGGAGAGCGTTCTGCAGGAAAACGAATCGACAGTCGCGTCCAGTTGGTGGATGCACTCCCCACCATCCTGCGGGCAGCAGGAATTGCTCCCCCGCCTGAAATGCAAGGACGGTGCCTTCTGACAATATTGCAATCCCTGGGCCCCAAGGGAGCAATAGGCCAAACGGAATTGACGGCTCCCGATCGCCCGGCGTATGCCGAGAGCGACTATCCGCACCGCACCTTTGGATGGAGCTCGCTGCGGGCACTGCGAGCAGGAAAGTATCTCTATATCGATGCACCGCGTGCCGAACTTTATGATCAGGTTTCGGATGGGAAAGAGGAACACAATCTGTCCGCAACGTCTGTGGCGCTGGTCAGCACCTTGGCTAGCCAACTCAATGTGTTCCGCCAGAATACGAGTAGCAGCAGGGAAGCCCCGAAAGTGACCGTTGATCCAGAACTTCAGGAAAAACTGAGCGCGCTCGGATATGTATCGGATAGTAGTTCGTCACCTATGCCCGGTATCAAAGAAACTGGTGCCGACCCCAAAGATAAAGTTGAGGTCGTCAACTTGCTGCACCAGGCTGAGATACTCAAGGAAGAAATGCTCTTCCGGGAGGCGGTCCCACCGCTGGAGCGGGTGATTGCTCTCGAGCCCAACCTGCCGATTGCCTATCTGCAGCTGGGCACAGCCCTAAGTTCTCTCAGGAACTACGATAAGGCGTTGCCGGTGTTGCGCAAGGCAGTGGAAATGCGTCCTGACTTAATTATTCCGCGGTACCAATTAGGCTCGGCGCTGTTTGAGACTGGGGAATTCGGAGCGGCCGCGATCGAGTTCGAGACAGCCGTGTCTCGATCTCCCGAGTGGCCGGAAGCACATTTTTCTCTGGCGACTGCCTATGCCCGAATGGACCGCATGCCGGAGGCGATCAAGGAATATGAGAAAGTAATTGAACTCAGACCAAATCACTACGGAGCGCACTTGCTTTTGGGGAGAGCGCTGGCTCTCTCGGGGGACCCGGCTTCTGCTCTTCCGAAACTGACAAAGGCAGCTTCCCTTCAACCGGACTCCCCCGAACCACACTCATTCCTCGCCGATGTGTATGAGCAGTTGGGGAAGACCGCGGATGCAGACCGAGAACGGGCCGAAGCTGAGCGTCTGAAGACGAACCGCAAACCATGATCTATGTCACCGTTGGGGCATGAGCTCGCAGAATTTTTCCTCCAGTGTGCAAGCCTCTCTGTATTGGGTTAGAGCGGCGGCAGGTTCTTGCATACGCTGCAAAGCGAACGCTAGATTCAGGTGTGCTTCCGCCAAACTGGGATCGAGCTTCAACGCAACCCGATAACTCCGAACCGCCTTCTCCAGCCTATTGGTTCGACTGTAGCAGATGCCGAGATAGTTATGCAGATGTGCATCTTCAAGGCCCAGGGAAATCGCTTTCTCCAGATGCGGCGCAGCCGCAATATAGTCCTTCTGGTTAAAAAGGGCCATGCCCAGCTCGCGCTGTCCCGGATAAAAATTCGGCTGGACGGTAACCGCTTTTTGGTATGCCGAAAGAGCTGCGGCTGGGTTGCTGCCGGCATCCAGTAAGCCAGTCTCATACCAGGCTCGGTAATTCTGTGGGTTGATGCTCACTGCTTTCTGCAGCCAGCTTTTCGCTTCGTCCGCGTGGCCGAGCTTGGCGAGCGCGCGAGCCAAGCCGGTCATCGCATTGTCGAAGTTGGGATTAAGCTTCAAGCAACGCTGCAACTGATCCGCCGCTTCGGCCCATTTCTCGTGCCGCACGGCTGTCTCGCCCAGCAAGAAAGGGATGACGTAAATGTTCGGATCCTGCTCCTGCACCTTTCGGAGTAGAGCATCAGCTTGATCGTCGTTGTGTCTTTGCAATGCGTCCTCTGCTTCGAGAACGGAGTTAAACTCCTCCAGTTTGCTCTTGGGGTCGGCTAAACCTGAAAGCAGGGCGCCTGCGGGCACCGGTGAATGGTAGGCAACATATCCCAGCGCGCGCAATTTATCCAGCGCGTCCGGACTTAGCCTTGAGTTATTGTCCGGCGCCGGGCCATAAGGGTGATTGTGCAGCACTGCCTGCAATCTATCTTTGAGCACCGCTATGGTCGCGCTTTGCTGCGGAGCTAGATTATGTTTCTCTTCCGAGTCCGCGTCTAAGTCATAGAGTTCGGGCTGCGGCGCCTCGATGTAATGGTAACGCGCGGTCTCCAGTGCGTGCAGCGGGCTCCATCCAAAAGAACTGAAGGGATAAAACGTCTCGCTGTAAGCGACATCGTCGGAGGCAGCGGCGGCGTCAAGCAGGCCGTGCGATTGCAGTTGCTGCCCCATTCCATCGTGAATGCCCGCTGCTTCCAGCAGTGTCGGAGCGACCGCGGTCGTTTCCACTGGCCGCGTGGCTCGTCCCGGCCGAATCCCGCTCCCCGCAGCGGGTTTGACGATGAGCGGCACATGTACGGTGGCGTTGTACACGAAAAAACCGTGCTCATGCTCTCCATGCTCGCCCAAAGACTCGCCATGATCACTGAGAAACAAGATCACGCTGGAATCATAAAGCTGGGTCTGCTTCAGCCATGCAAGCAGTCGCCCGAGTTCATGGTCTGCGTAGGCGATCTCTCCGTCATACAGATGGGATTGATACTGGCTGCGAAACGGCTCAGGTGGATCATACGGGCTGTGCGGATCGTACAAATGAAGCCAGAAGAAAAAAGGCCGCAGCTGATTCTTTTTCAGCCACGCCAGAGCGCGATCAACGCTCTCCCCCGCTCGTCTGTCCACCAGTCCAATGTCGCGATTGACGAAGGCTTCTGGCGCAAAGGCATCGTCGTAAAAGTCGAATCCCCGAGCTAGCCCCCAACTCCGGTCGAGCACGAAAGCGCTGACCACCGCCCCCGTGGCATAGCCATGCTGTTTGAAAGCTTGGGCGGCAGAGCGGATTCGAGGATCGAGCGGTTGTCCGGTAAAATCCTGCACCCCGTTCTGGAATGGATACATCCCCGTCAGAATGGCCGCGTGTGAAGGCCAGGTTAACGGAACTTGCGAAAAAGCGCGCTCGAACACGACGCCGTCGCGGCCTAGAGCATCGAGCGTCGGGGTCTCAATGTTCTTATTCCCGTAACATCCCAGGTGGTCCGCGCGCACTGTGTCAAGCGTGATCAGAATGACGTTACGCGCCCGCTTCGCCGGGGGATTCGCAGCGGCGACAAGGTGAGCGAATGTCAATAAGAGACAGACCAACAGCGGGATTCTGGTCGCACTCCACATTCAGTTATCAACCTGTTTCGTCAGGTAACGAGGTCTACTGCGGCCGCACCTGTTGCGCCTTGCGCATTTCTTCGTCCGCTTCCACGTTTAGACCCTTGGCGGCAAGAGCCTTGGCCAGCGCTACATGAGCACCAGGATCGTGCGGATCGAGTTCGGTTGCGCGGCGCAGTTCGGCCAGCGCTTCTTCAGTTTGACCCTGATACAGCAACAACTCGCCCCATGCGCGATGAGCCGCAGCATATTCTGGATAAATAGTCGCCGATTGCCGGAAGGCCGCCGCTGCCTCTGGGATCATTTGCTTCTTCAGGTACGCCGCCCCCAAGTTAAAGGCCGCGGAAAAATTTGTTTCATCGAGCTCCAGCGCTCGCTTCAACATTTGAATTGCCTGATCGAAGTCCCCGTTTCGCGCGTATGCAAGTCCTAGCTGGAATGCCGCCAGCTCATAGCCAGGGCTGAGTTCCAAAACCCGCTGAAGTTCCGCTACAGCTTTGGGATATTCTCGCAGCCGGTAGTAATTCAGTCCAAGAAGATAGTGTACGGGAATCGAATTGCGTTCCGTTGTCAGAGTCGCTGTCAGCTTTTCGGTCGAGCTCTGATACTCCCCGTGCTGGCTCGCTGCGATGGCATCTGAAATGAGTTCGTAAACTTGAATGCGGTCTTTCGGGTCCGGCCGGGAGTTGTCAGTCGTAGTCGGGCTAGTTCCTCCGGAGAAACCTGCATATCCCAGAGACTTCAGCCTCTCCATCAATGCTGGATCGAGGCCGGTCTTCTCCGCCAGCTCCTGGTCCGCGCTGTATTGGCGCACCAGCGCCCTCAATCGCGCCTGCAGCTCGCCCCCCACGGCTTTTTTATCCGCATAGAGATTCCGCGTCTCGCCGGGGTCCGCAGCCAAATCGTAAAGTTCAGGCTTCGGGGCTTCGATAAATTGATATTTCTCCGTCTCCACCGATCGCAATTCGCTCCAGTTAAAGTGCAGGCGAGGCAGGAACGTCTCTGCGTAGACGCTAATAGAGTCCTCTTTTTTCCCCGTAAGCAGCGGCAGAAGGCTGCGGCCTTGCACCTGTGCAGGCACCTCAATCTTCAACTCCTGCAGCACGGTGGGCATCAGGTCGGTCAGGCTCACCAACTCCGAGACGGTTTTGGAGGCCACTGCTCCGGGTAAATGGATGATCACCGGCACGTGCAGCGTCGCATTGTAGATGAAGAAGCCATGAGTCTTCTCTCCATGCTCGCCCAGGCTTTCGCCATGATCTCCCGCGAGTACGATCAGAGTGTTGTCATAAAGCCCTTTTGCCTTCAGGAAAGCGATTACGCGCCCAAACTGCGCGTCGGCGAAGGCAATCTCACCGTCGTACAACCGATCCCTATATTGCTCGCTATACGGCGGTGGGGGCTGGTACGGGTAATGCGGATCATACAGATGCACCCACAGAAAGAACTTGCTCTCCGCGTTCTTGCCCAACCAATCCAACGCGACGTCGGTTACCACATTCCCGGGACGCTCCATCGCCTCGAGATTCGATTCTTGCATCCGATTGAAATCGAAGTGGTCATAATAGAAATCAAATCCCTGGTTCAGGCCAAATCGCGAATCCAGGACCGCTGATCCGATTACAGCGCCGGTCGTATATCCCTGCTGCCTCAGAACAGTTGCGAGCGTGGGCTGCTTGGGATTGAGCTTATTACCGCTGAAGTCGTGCATCCCGCTCAGTGTGGGATACGTTCCAGTGAAAATCGCCGTGTGCGCCGGCAGGGTGACCGGAACTGGAGTGTAGGCTCGTTCAAAACGTGCGTTGTCGGCGGAAAACGTGTCGATGTTCGGAGTGCGAATCTTGGTGTAACCATAGCAACCAAGATGATCAGCCCGCAGTGTGTCAATCGTGATAACGACAACGTTGGAAGCATGTTTTACTTCGCCCGCTAGTCCACTGGTGGGGAGAAGGCAGACGATCCAGAAGAATGCAACGCGCCGGGAAAGGGCCATGAGCAAAGCAAAATTATAACGCATGATGACCGCAGGCAGGGGGCGCCGCCACGGTTACAACGGCGAACAACTGGATGAATCCGGCGGTCCAGCATCCTCTACTCCGCGAGATATTCTGTCAACTGGCTATCATGGGGTGGTAGAGCCTGCCCACATTGTATCCCCCTTAGCGAGATTGAAATGTGTGAGTGAGAAACGCCTTAGGGATCTGGCCGGACGGCTCCTCAAAAGCCGGGAGGCCAGCGACCGGGATTACAATCCGCAGCCGTGCCTCTTCCCTACTTCACTTTGGTGCGAGAAATGAAAGTGCCTACAACCATCGCTTGCGCCTCGTCGCTCACGCTCGTCAGCATGGCATAAAGCCCGCCCCGCTGGTTCGTCTCAGATCACCGTCCCCACCGTGCACAAGTGGCTGCGCCGTTATCAGCAGCAGAGGTCGCGCGGCCTCATCGAGCTTTCCCGCGCTCCTCATCACCTGCCCGGGAAGGCTTCCCGCCGACATCGAATAGCAGGTCGTCGCTTTGCGCCAGTAGTTGTTCACTTTCGCGCTCAACTTTTTCTGGCTAGCTTCGCAACCCGACTGAGCAGGAGTGCCGGCGGAGAGCGGCACCGAAGCGCGCTTACTGTGCTAGGCTGATTGGCGATGCAGGCCTTTCGGATCCTAGTGTGTTTTCTCCTGCTCGTGACAGCGGCCTTTGGGCGCGAATCGGTTACGACCAAGAGCACGCAACCTGAGGTATTCCTGATCACCATCGACACGCTCCGAGCCGACCACGTTCACTGCTACGGCTACGACAAGCTAGAAACTCCAACCTTAGACGCACTGGCGCATGAAGGCATCCGCTTCACCCAAGCTTTTACGCCCAGCCCTATCACCAACACGTCCCATGCCAGCATCCTGACCGGACTGCTGCCAGGCTCGCATGGAGTGACGGATTTCGCCGTGCCCCTGTCAACGGCCCATCCAACCGTGGCGGAGTTGCTCAAAGCACACGGCTATCACACAGGAGCCTTTATCGGTGCGGTGATTCTTGACAGCAAGACCCTGGCGCCGGGATTTGATCGAGGGTTCGACTTCTACGACAACTTTCCAGAACATTCGTCGACAAAGTCGCGCTGGGGACGCCTCGAGCGCCGCGGCATGGACGTAGCGGAACATGCGGAAGACTGGTTGACGAAGCACCCTGCGGGTCCACACTTCGTGTGGGTACACTTATACGATCCCCACGACCCGTACGAACCGCCCCTGCCTTATTCGCAGATCTACAAAGATCGCTTGTATGACGGCGAGATCGCTTACGCTGACTCAGCTCTCGGGAATTTTATTACCTATTTGAAGAAGCATGGTTGGTACAAGAATTCCTTGATCGTTGTTGTGGGCGATCACGGCGAAGGTCTAGGTGAACATCACGAGGATACGCACGGAATCTTCCTGTACGACTCAACCACGCACGTTCCCTTGATTTTGAAACTGCCCGGAGAAACCGCCCGCAAGGCGAAAGTGGTCGAAGCGCAAGTGCGTACCACCGACATTCTGCCGACGGTGCTCGACCTAGCCAGGGTCACTGCTCCCGCGAAGCTGGACGGCGAATCGCTGCAGCCATATTTCACAGGGACAGGTACGGATGCATCGGAGCGAATTGCCCTCGGGGAGACCGATTATCCCTTGCGCTTCGGTTGGGCGCCGTTGCGGTCGGTGCGCACGCAAAGCCTCAAGTTCATCGAAGCTCCTCGTCCAGAGCTCTTTGACCTGCATGCCGACGCGGCGGAACTGAACAACCAATATGAGCCGTGGAACGCACAAGTGAAGAAGCTTCGCGGAATGTTGGCCGGACTTCGGGCGAAAGCTCCGCCGCCGGCGCCTTCCCAAGGCGTGGTCGGGCAGGGAACCATCGATGAATTGAAGGCACTGGGCTATCTCGGCAAGGCCGATGTGGGAAGCGCAACCAACGTTCCCGAACCATCGTTGTTGCCGGATCCAAAAGACAAGATTGAAGAACAGAATCTGCTCCACCTGGCAATGATTGCGTCGGAGGACGATCGTGCCGCTGATGCTCGTCGGTCTCTCGAGAAGGTGTTGCAACTTGATCCGAAATCCCCTACTGCGCTGCGACAACTGGGAGAACTCGAGCTACGCGCCGGGGACTATGTGAACAGCGCCCAACATCTGAAGGTCGCTTTGGAGGTGCGCCCAGACGATGCCACCGCCTCGTTCTATGAAGGGCAGGCATTAGAAAAGACGCACGATCTGCCCGGCGCACGAGATGCTCTCGAAGACAGCTTGAAACTGCTGCCTGGACAATTCGAAGCCCGCCTGCTGCTAGGTCAGGTCTATCTTGGATTGAAAAATCCGAATGCTGCGGAGGACCAGTTTGAAGCCGCGCTACTGCTTCGATCAAATAGTATCGAAGGGCGACTCGGTGTCGCGGAGGCACAGATAGCCGAAGGCAACTTTAACGAAGCCGTGCAGCAACTCGAATCTCTTTCCAAATCGCAATCGAGGAACGCTGAGGTCTTCGAGTTGCTGGCGCAAGCTTATACGGGATTGGGCAAGAAAGTGGAAGCGGAGCAGGCCGAAGCGCGGGCTAAGCTGCTGCGTGGCAAAACGTAGTTCAGGCTCCTCGAATCCTCATACCTCCGCGCTGGTGAGCGATCATCGTTTCACGGATACGGCGAGACGCAAGCGACTCGCGACGGCACGACCGTCCTTGAAAGCGGTAACAAACTTCCATTCTGTCGCCGCCTTGATCAGGTCCGGGTCGGATTTTGTGTTTCCCGCCGGTTCGACGGATCGAACTTTTCCGGCGGAATCGATCAGCAGATCTAGGAGCAACTCGGAGTCTGTCAAACCCTGCTCCGAAGCCACCGGAGCGGACCGCCGCAGCAGAATCGGTTGCGGCGGGATTATTTCAGATTTACTCCGCTCCGACCTCTTGGTGGTGGTATCGAAAACCATCGCGCGTTTTTTACGGCCAGGCGAAGGCCCAGAGGATCTCTCATCCACCTGGGCATGAATTCCATGGGCACGGACGTCTAGCATCGCTGTCCGCAGGCGCTGCACATCAGAGTCAGGCCACATGTCAGCGAGCCAGAGCCATGCCTCTGGCTCACGACCGCTATAGAGGTAAGACCAGGCGATTTCTAGTACCTTGATTTTCACTCCCCGCAAACGGTGTAGCTGCCCTGCCGAAAAGCGGGCAGTGGAAGCCAATTTGCCATCACTGTTTTTGAAATCGCGCAGGTCCTCGGAATCAAGCTCCGCCCTGAGCGTTGCGATTTTTTCATCAAAATCAATCCGGAATTCAGAACTTACGTCGAGCAAGTGGTTGCGCTCGAAGCGGAGTACGATGGTTGGCGCGAAGTCCAGTTCGCCTCCAACCAAGTTCTCGAAGCCATCCCCCGCAGCGGCATCGTCTGTCCAGATCTCGACGCGACCGTCCAGATCTGTATCCGACGCGCTGAAGGAGCCTCCACCGGTAATTGCGCGCAGCAAAGCAGGCGGCTTTTGAAGAGAATAAATCTGGTATGCCATGCAGCACTCGGTTTCCGACTGCTTCACCTGGAACGTTACAACGGGAACACCTAGGCCCAGGTCGGCGCCAAATGCATCCACATCAAGCTGCGAGGCCCCGGTCGCAACGGTTATCTCTTGCTTGTCCCAACTGAGCGTTGCTTCACAGACCCGTGTCGCGAGTCCGGTTGCAGTTTTCCTTGCCGCTCCCAACCGCAGCTTTACTCCGGTGTGGAACTCGGCTTCGAAATTGCCACTGCCATTGCGGCACAGTGCATCGCGGCCCTGGGCATGGCACGGGATTACCATTACGCAGAAAAGCAAGAATGAAGCGAGCGCCAACGGGCCGTAGGGAAGTCGAACTAGCGCTCGCCAAGACACGAGGAATGGAGTGCAGCTGTCGCCCGATCTACTTCTTTGCGATGGCCTTGTCCGAATTCTCGAAAATCTCGCTCAGTACACGGCCGCGCATCTGTGCCGGTTGCTCAATGCCGTAGATGTGCAGGATGGTAGGCGCAAGGTCATACACTGAGACCTCAAAACCCATCAAACGCAGGTCGTGCTTGATACCAGGACCCATGGCAAAGAACGATCCGGGTACGTCGTCACCGTCGGCGAAGTCATGTTTCGCCACCACGGGGGTAGTTTTCTCGTGGTCCATGTGCGCGTGCGGATCGGTCTCTTCGAACTCACGCAGCGGCTTGATACCATGATCGGAAACGATGATCACGTAGGTATTGTCGTCCACGTGCTTCAGGACCGCGCCCAGAACTTTGTCGAAGGCGATGTATTGATCCGGGAAGGCCTCCGTCCGCACAGCGTTGATCTTGGGATTGTAGCCGGCGTTATAAGGCGCAATAGGATACAGCCAATGCCCGGTCCGGTCCTCGCAAGACTGGCCCAACCAGGTGAATTCCGTGGGATGACGGCTCAGCAGGTAGTCGAAAAGCTGCGTCTGCTGCTCGCGGATGAGCTGGACTTTATTCAGCCAAGCATCGATGGCTTCGGTTTCGTGTCCTTTCAGATCCGCCGCCGAAGGCATGCGCTCGCAGTCAATGTAAAAGTCCCCCACATTCTTCAGCAACTCCGCCTTCATGGCAGGAGGATAAACCGCATCGCCACCCTGCACTTCTGATAGCTTGGGCGCGCAAAGCACGCCGTCTTCACAGTTTTTCCCGCGGGTCAGCATGCCGCTGATCATGTAGCCATTCACCGGCATAACCGGAAAGGTTGCGGGCACGTTGGCCATGCCCACAGTCACGCCGTTCTTAGACAGCATGGACCAGATAGGCTCTTCCTTCAACATATTCGTGTTGGCCGTGATGCCGCCCACAATGAAGCCCGTAACCCCGTGTTCCTCAGGTTTCGTGCTGGTGAAGAAAGTGCTATACACGCGCGGGCAATTGGGAGCGGAGACAGTCCGCAACTTGCCATACGCCCCCTTCCTGATCACGCTGGAGAGGTTGGGCATCTTGCCTTCTAACAGCAAGGGCCGAATGACGTCCAACTCCATGCCGTTTACGCCGATTACCACCACGTGGGGCTTGGGTTTGGCAGTGCTCTGGGCTTGTCCCAACAAAGCTACAGGGAGCGCAGCCAACAACACCAGGACCATGGAGAACCGTTGAAAGACCATCGAGACTGACCTCACTACTGGGATTATCAGGGGGTACCGTCGCTTTCCGCGTGTGTGGAAATTATACGTCTATGAAGTCCTTTTATTCCAGTAACAGTGTCTGCAGGTAATGCCTCAGTAAAAGCCTTGGCGCTGCAGATTAACCCGTGCCTACGTAGGGTGACAGCCTGGTCGCTGTACCCGCTTCCGCGTATCGACATTCGCCTGCCGATATCCGACCATCATTTGCGGAGGCCCTCTGCGTGTAGGGGCCGGACATTACTCGAGACTTGAGGCGAAGTGTCGGCAGTTTTTGAGGTTGTGGAGGTTGGGAGGCCGAGGCCAAAGAATCTGAGATCGAACACAGTCAAAGGAGAGATTTTATGCTTTGGACAATTTTCGTGATTCTTCTGGTGTTGTGGCTGCTCGGATTAGTCAGTTCGTACACACTGGGGGGATTCATTCACATCCTGCTCGTCCTGGCGGTCGTGGTTCTGATCATCAACCTTCTGAGTGGCCGAAGCACGGCGGTTTGATTCAGCGGTTTGATCGCGCTTTGATGCCTTTGACCGGCGTTTCCCCGGGCAATGGCTTTGCTCACAGCTACTGAGTGAGGAGAGCGTTTGCCCGCCGACTCGTGGAACTGTCCCGGTTGAGGTCGCATTGGGGGCAGAGGGGCAGTGGGATGTTCCACGCTCGATCGCCTCCCAAAAGATAGAACGTGGTGTCGGCGTGAACCATCGAGGCGCCACAATTTGAGCACGCTGATTCCGCCAAGACAGGATTGCCCTGCACGTCGAGGAATTCCTCAATCGACCGACGAAGTGACGGATTACACTTGGTGGTCTGACTCGGAGAGGTTTTTATGATTTCAGCGTCTTTCATTTCTTTCACCGGGGAGGGTTGCTTTCACCAAAGTAGCAGAGAAGTTTTACGCGTCTGCCTGCCCGGCCAACGCACTGCAGTGCGCTACCGCACGGAGTTATTCGATTCGCACAGCCAGTTCCTGCTCTGCCGCTGCATGGCTTCGTAGCACTCACACGCTGCATCCTTCAGATTCTCTCTACTTTCAATCGTGACGTTCCCTCGCTTGTAGGTGATGAGGCCCGCTTTTTGTAAGGTACCCGCAGCCACCGTCACGCTGGAGCGGCGCGTTCCCAGCATATGGGCCAATAGCTCCTGAGTGAGAGGGACGGTATCAGAATTGATGCGATCCTGGCACATGAGCAACCAGCGCGCCAGCCGCTCATCGACTTCGTGGATGCGGTTGCAAGCCGCCACCTGCGATGCCTGCATGGACAGGACTTGCACATAGCGTTGCAGTCTCTGGGTTAACGTTTCGGATCGGCGGAGAATCTTCATCAGGCCTGCCGCGCTCACCCTGAAACCCGCACCTTCTATCTGAATCACGGTGCGTGTCGGACTCGTGCTGAGGCCGACGACGAGCGGCAATCCAACAAAACCTTCCTTGCCGGTCAATCCTACCTCCACGCTCTTGCCGTCTGACAACACGCTCAACACTGACGCCAGGCCGCTATTCAGGAAATAGGCAAACCTGATTGGTTCGCCAGACTCGTGCAGCACCTCGTGAGTTCTCAGCTGCACCGAGCTTAACTCCGGGAATATTGACTCCCAATCTTCCGGGGGCAGGCTGAGCAGAAGCTCATTGCTCACGAGAGTTCCATCGACCATTGGCGCAGCTTTGCCGTCGGACTTCCTCCGGGAGAGAGCAGGCTTATTCACCATTGCGCTCCTTACATGCCACGACGTCAAAATCCCAAGCGCTTCCCCACTCGGGCCAGATGCGTAAAGATGCAAAAATGGAAGAAAATGAGAGCTGACACGAGTTTGACGATCTTTCTTTCTTTACCGACGCCCCCTGGCTTCCCCGAGTTCAGGAGTACAGGGGAATCATTACTCCGCCAATCGTACAAACCGCCCGTACAGCTTGTCTGAATCAATGACTCGGCGAAAAAGCCGCATTACTTTTCACCCTCGCCGAAATGCAACTGGTCTCTTTTCAGAACACGAAGGTTGGCCAAGGCGTCTTCCATCGCGACTCGCTCGGTCTGACTACTAGAATCGTGCTCCAGCGCATCACGACGAGCAAGGATTGCCGCCTCCGCCACTTCCACGCGCTTGAACAACACACTCTTGTCTGTTTCCAACAAAGCAGACTCATACTCGCGCTGCCAATTCGGAAAACGCAAGGGCGAAAAAGATGATGCTGTTAGAGACGAGTCCCGGAGCGCCACAGGCGACCTCCTGGCAGAATGCTAGAAGTGATGCATGGTTGAGTCTGCCCGCCAACGAACCCCGGTTGGTGCGCCATCCGACAAAAGCTATTCCAATTCGGTCTGCCAGTAGCTGGCCTGCCGTAACATCGAGTCGTAGCACTCGCAGGCCGCATCGACGAGCCCGGCTCGGTCTTCAATTTTGACGTGCCCGCGCTTGTAAGTGATCAGTCCCGCTTTTTGCAGGACGCCTGCAGCCACGGTCACGCTGGACCGGCGCGTTCCCAGCATGTGAGCCAGGAACTCCTGGGTCAAAGGCACGCTGCTGGATCCGATCCTGTCCTGGGACATCAGCAGCCACCGCGCCAGCCTTTCGTCGACTTCGTGGACTCGATTGCAGGCCGCAACCTGTGTCGCCTGCATGGCGAGGAGCTGAACATAGCGTTGCAGCCTTTTCTCCAAGGTCGAACACTGTCCCAGCAGTTGGATCAGCACCGCTGCGCTTATTCTGAATGCGCTGCCTTCAATTTGTATGACGACACGGGTCGGGCTGCTTTTCAGACCAACGATCAGCGGAAGCCCGACAAAGCCTTCCTTCCCGGTCAAGCCCACTTCTACGCTCTTCCCATCTGCCAGCACGCTCAAAACCGAGGCCAGCCCGCTATTGATGAAATAGGCGAACAAGATCGGTTCTCCCGCTTCGTGCAGCACGTCGTGAGTTCGGTTCGGCAGAAAGGCCAGCTTGGAGAATATTGCAGCGCATTCTTTGGCGGGCAGGTTCAGCAAAAGCTCATTGTGAACTGGACTTCCGTCGATCGTGGGGGGGCCGTGCCCGTCGGTCTTCGGACGATTCCGATAAATAGGGGTAGGCATAACGGCTCCTTGCGCAGCGTAAACGCTATCTGATTTCGCAAGGGACCGTCTCCAAGGAGGGCACGGCGGAAGGATGCGGAAGAGACAACTTCAGACTACTCCTCCACAGGCATAATTGCTAGAGCATAAACAGCATTCCAGCGTCTAAGATTTACATGCCCAAAAATCCCGGTGGGTCGCGGGGAGTGTCCTAACATTGCATTGAAAATTTTGCGGACAGCAACTGAACACCCAGCAATGCACCATTGGGACTTGGCCAGTTGTCTGCCCCCTCGCTAAACTTTTTGTCGCCCGCCCGCAAGGAGACGAACTGCTGTGACAGAGCCCACACCTGCTCCCTTATGTTCGATCTGCGGCAAACCTGTGGAGCTTGAAACCAGCAAAACTTACAGCCATGTGGAAGCCGTTCACGAGGAATGCTACGCACGCAAGTTCGAGCCGAGAAAGCCGGCGAACCCGTCCCGCCCATCCGACGACTGGCCACGCAATATTGAGGACACCGCAGTCTCTGTTCGCGCTAAGCCGCGTCCTTCAAATCATCAAAAGCGTGGCCATACTTCTTAACCAGGAAAAGGGCTCTCAGGCGGACTTCCTCTTGATCATCCTTGATCACCGCATGAAGCAAAGACAGCAGATCGGCGCTCTTGTCGGGGTCTGTCTCGTCGACAATTTCCTTGCACAGGTTCCGGACCAGATCAGCATCGAACAAGCACCCACCCCGTCGTCCGGCCAGAGACCAGAGATTAAGTTTTGCTGATCTTCAAGCAAGGGGGGGCTACCTGCCAATCGGGTAAATTGTGTATGACACCGAACACTCCTCGCTTGATTTGTGGCATGCTGCCGCAACTTATGGCTTTGGAGCCTGTCGTGGGGGTAGGCTCTCCCTTTGCCACCACGCCTACTAATTGACAGTAAATGACACGAAATGATTCGAAAAACACGCAAGCTATGTGCCCGCCATGGACCGATAACTGGTGGGCATTTTTGACTTGTATTGGCGCACCCGTAGATCACTATGTGCGCTAGCGTACGGTAAACCCTGTATTGGGGAACCACGACGGTGAGCTTAAAGTGACATTATCCTCTGCCTTTCGTGAGTAGCCGACCGCCTCCGCGCCTAGATGGCTCGGCCTGCAACCTGCCCAAGGCAACACGAGGCATTCGATAGGTGGGTTGCGTGCCCAGCAAAATCCTTATCGTCGACGATAGTTCCATGATGCGCCGAGCCCTGCGTCGTTGGATCGAGCAGAATCCCAACTGGAAGGTTTGCGCAGAGGCGCCGAATGGCGCGGTTGCCATTGAGAAAGTCAAAGAACTGCTTCCAGACTTGGTCATCCTCGATCTGTCGATGCCGGTGATGAACGGGTTAGAAGCGGCGCGGCATATCAAGGAAATCGCTCCCACCACACCCATGGTAATGTTCACCATGTACGTCAGCGATGCACTTACCAAAGACGCTCAAGCCGCCGGGATTCAATGTGTCGTGTCCAAGACGGAGAGCGTCGTGAACCAACTGATTACCTCGATCAGCTCACTGCTACACGAGCCCGTAGCATAGAAATGCGTCCGAGCTCCCGCAATTCAAATCGTGGCGCGGGATCAGCTTCACGCGCGATCAGCGCGGCCCGCAGCTCAAGGCAAGAGCTTGCGGGCCTGTATAATCGGAAACTTCCCCATCTATGCGGACTCCTTCCCTCCGAACCCAGCTTTGTTCGTGGGTGGCGTTGTTGTGCACTGCAACCCCGCTAGCGCAAACCACTCCCGCAACAGCCGCGACGCAGGCAGTTCCTCCCAAGTCTCAGGCCCAGCAGTCACCGGCGCCGCAATCACCCGTTCCCCAATTCGAAGACGTCGCCCAGAAAGCCGGCCTGACCGTTCCGCACATTTCCTCACCGGACAAGCGTTACATTGTCGAGTCCATGAGCGGAGGCATCGGCCTGATGGACTGCGACAATGACGGTAAACTCGACATCGTCACCGTGAACGGATCCACCGTTGATCGCTACCGTCACGGTGGCGATCCCCTGATCACGCTCTATCACCAGGATTCCGATCTCAAGTTCACGGACATCACCAAATCCGCGGGCCTCACCCGCAAAGGCTGGGGCATGGGCGTCGCCGTGGCCGACTACGACAATGACGGTCTTCAAGACATTTACGTAACCGGATTCGGCGGCAATGCTCTCTACCACAATCTCGGCAACTGTAAATTTGAAGACGTTACTGATAAAGCAGGCGTAGCCGGGGGAGGCTTCAGCACCGGCGCGGCCTGGGCCGACTACGACCGCGACGGCAAGGTTGATCTTTTTGTCTCTCGCTACGTGCACGTCGATATCGACAAGTTGCCCGAACTCGGCAGCGATCCCCGATTCTGCCGCTTCAAGGGCGTGCTGGTGCAGTGTGGCCCCTGGGGGCTGCCGGGCGAGTCTGACTTACTGTTTCATAACAAGGGCGACGGCACTTTTGAAGAGGTCGCAAAGAAAGCTGGAGTCGACGACCCGAACCACTACTACGGGCTAGGCGCCACTTGGGGAGACTATGACAACGACGGCTGGCCTGACCTGTACGTGGCCAATGATGCCGGCCCGAACTTTCTTTATCGCAACAAACACGATGGCACCTTCGAAGACGTGGGCCTGCTCTCGGGCATCGCGTTGAGCAGCGATGGTCTGCAGCAAGGCTCGATGGGTGTGGATTGGGGAGACTATCTGCACGAAGGCCGTCTCTCCATGATCGTGACCAACTTCATCGAGCAAGGTGCCGCGCTGTATCACGCCGGGAAAGATGAATTCTCCGAGGTAAGTCTCCGTTCCAAAGTGATGAGGCCGACTTATCCGCTCGTAGGATGGGGTACCGCATTCTTCGACATGGACAATGACGGCTGGCTCGATCTGTTCATCGCCAACGGCCACGTCTACCCCCAGGTGGACACAATTCCCGGCGGCACTCCCTATCGTCAACCCATGGTGCTGCTCCGCAATAATCGTGACGGAACCTTCGGCGATGTTTCGCAGACGCTCGCAAACATGCCGCCGGAGGCGCGTCGCGGAGCCACATTCGGAGACATCAATAATGACGGAAACGTGGACATCGTCATTCTCAATGTAGGAGCGCCACCATCTCTGTTGTTGAACCGCAACCAAAGCCCTAACCATCGCGTGCTGTTCAAGCTCATCGGAACGAAAAGCAACAAGGCTGCCATCGCCGCGCGACTCACGGTAAAAGCAGGGGACCTCGTTCAGTTCAGCGAAGTACGCGGCGGCGCCAGCTATCTCTCACAGAATGATCTGCGCCTGCATTTCGGTCTCGGAGCCAACCGCAGAATGACCGAAGTTTCCATCCGCTGGCCCAACGGCGAAACTGAGACCGTGCACGACCTCCCCGCCGACTTCATCTACACCGTCGTCGAAGGCGAAGGCATCAGCCAGAAGACGGCGTTACCGGCGGTCTCGCCAGCCGGATCGCAGGCACGGACCGGAGGCGTGACTAAAAAGTAGGCCGGAAGCGCTCGGCGTGCGATGATGTTGACCCAACTCCGGAACTGTACGCGTGTTCGGAAAGCCTGAGGGCGAGTCACCATTCTTATCTCGGTATTCCGGCAGCTTGGGGAGGCCGCACCATTCGTATCAGGGCACGCCTTCAGGCGTGCCGTAAACGTTGCATGATATCCGCGGCTTTAGCCGCTGAGGAAGAAACTCAATGCCTACTGCATCGTCGAGCGACGCCTCAGCGCCGCATAAACTAAACGCCTACCTCCTGAAGGCCGCCGTTGTAGCCGGTCTCGGAGGCCTCCTCTTCGGCTTCGACACCGCCGTAATCTCCGGCACCACCGGCGATCTCACGCAGGTCTACAACCTCTCCCCGCTGAAGCTAGGCGTGACTGTCTTCGCCGCGCTGGTCGGCACAATCCTAGGTTCCATGTTCGCCGGTATCCCCGGAGACCAGTTCGGGCGCCGCGACAGTCTGCGCGTCATGGCCATCTTGTACGTGGTTTCTGCCCTGGGCTGTGCCCTCGCATGGAATTGGCCCGCCCTGGTATTCTCCCGCTTCATTGGCGGACTCGGCATTGGAGGCTCATCCGTTCTTGGCCCCATGTACATAGCCGAGATTGCTCCTGCAAGCTGGCGCGGACGCCTGGTGGGAATTTTCCAGTTCAACGTGGTATCAGGAATTCTGCTGGCCTACCTTTCGAATTTCTTTGTCGGCACCCAGCATTTACGGATCGAAGACGAGTGGCGCTGGAAGTTCGGAGTCGCCGCCTTGCCGGCAGCCCTGTTCCTGACACTGCTATTCACCATCCCCCGCAGCCCACGCTGGCTGGTCAAGAAGCAGCGAATCAACGAAGCCCGCGAAGTGCTGCGTCTCAGCGGAGAACAAAATTACGAACGCGAAGTGCAAGACATTATCGAATCCATTGACGCCGAGCACGGTCTTGCCGACGAGCCTCTGTTCTCAGCCAAATACCGCTTGCCGATTTTCCTTGCCATCACCATCGGAATGTTTAACCAGCTCTCCGGCATCAACGCCATTCTTTATTACTTGAACGACATTTTCGCCTTCGCCGGCTTCAGCAAAATGTCGGGCGATCTCCAGGCCGTGGTGGTCGGCCTGACCAATCTGCTGTTCACGGTAATCGCCATATCCATTATCGATCGCATGGGTCGCAAGAAACTGCTCTTGGTGGGCGCGGTGGGAACCGCCATTTGTCTAGCCGGAGTCGCCACTATTTTTGCCACGAACAAACACCACGAACTGCTGCTATGGCTGCTCGTGGGATTCATTGCCAGCTTCGCTTTCTCGCAAGGATCGGTAATCTGGGTCTACCTAAGCGAAGTGTTTCCCAACCGAGTCCGCGCCAAAGGACAAAGCCTAGGCACGCTAACCCATTGGCTCATGAACGCCGCCATCTCCCTGATCTTTCCCATCCTCGCCGCCCGCTCAAAATCCATTCCCTTCATGTTTTTCGCCGCCATGATGCTCCTCGAATTCTTCGTAGTCCTATTCGTCTACCCCGAAACCAAAGGAGTCACGCTCGAAGAAATGCAGAAAAAACTGCACGTTGCCTAAGATCATGCAGGTCCTGCAAGAATGCCGTGTGCAGCTTGAGAAGGAGCGTTAAACAAGGAGCAGTGCGCGTGGGCTGAGCCCAAAACGTCCTGAGCGGGCACCGCTGTGCCCGGCCTAAGACGAATCGCGTCCTGCGGGGAATGGCCGAAAATAGCCCAGCGTTTGAACGCCAGGGAGCCGCCCCCATCTAAGGTCCCGTCCCGTAAGAGACGGCTAAAATCCTCAAAGAGGGTGGTTAGGATATGCCTACCGAGGGAGTGCAATCGAGAACCGAGAGCTGAGAGCTGAGGACTACCCCTTACTCAGGGGATAACCTTTCTCCCGCCACTCGCGAATACCACCACCCATCGAGATAACGTTGGTATAACCCATCTTCTGCAGATTATCGGCGGCCAGAGCGGATCGGAAACCTCCGCCGCAGTAAAGCGCCAGCGGGGTATCAAGCTTAGGCACACGCGCTTCGATGTCCCGCTCAATGACGCCTTTGCCGAGAGGAATGGCGCCAGGCAGGTGGTCCTTGGCAAAGTCACTCTCCTCGCGCACATCGACGAGCACGAATTTTCCTCCGTGATCGAGCTTCGATTTCACTTCGTCCACATTCGTTGCGCGCACGCGCGTCTTCGCGTCGTCCACAATCTTCAAAAAGCGCGGCGGATGCTGATGTGCCATGGTCAAACTCCTTGCGCTCCGTTCGAATCCATAATCATTCAGACTTGGTAAATATGGTATCAAGCGCAGCCGCTGCGTGCAGCAGACCTGAAGTAGACGCGCTCCCACCACACGCCGAACAGCGGGACTTGAAGTAGCATGATGTCGATGAAGCCGAAGCAGAAATCGCGCCGCGTTGGACTGGCTCGCGCGCTCTCGAAGTTGGGATACTGTTCGCGAACGCAAGCGGCAGAGCTAATCCGCACTGGCCATGTGCATCTGAACGAAAGGTTATGCCGAGACCCAGATACGCCAGTTCTCTTGGACCACGACTGCATCACTGTAGATGGGAATCCGATCGAACCGCGAACGAAAGTCTATCTCGTGATGAACAAGCCGCGCGGTCTCGTCACCACTGCCTCCGACGAAAAGGGCCGCGAAACGGTCTACGCCGTGCTGCGCGCGGAGTGAGAGACGAAGATGGAGAAATGCTGCGACCCTGCTCTGCAAGAAACGTTCCGGGTCTTCTATCGTACCCTTAGACACAATCCAATACCGCTAACTTTTTCCCGCGGAGCCAGCCCCCCTGCGAAATCCAAAGCGTGGCCGAAACCGTCCCTGCTCTCACTGCTCTGGCGGCTTGTCCCGTAGCACGCGCTGGAGCAGGCTTTGCAGTTCCGTAGCCGACAAATTGTCGAGCTGGGTCGTCAGGGCTTCCGGGCTCTGACTGGCCACCACCGGTCGCGCGCTCCGTTGCAAAATGGGGGCGCGCGCTTTCACGCCCAGCGCCTGCGCTGTCTCTACCGCCGCTCCCAACGCCGCCAACGTGGGTTCTTCAAACAGACGGCGCACCGGCAACTCCACTTCGAACAGGCTACGGATGCGCGCCATCACCTGCAGCGCCAGCAGCGAGTGCCCGCCCAGCTCAAAAAAGTTCTGATCGATCCCCACCCGCTCCAGCTTGAGCAGTTCCTGCCAGATCGCGGCCAGCTTGCGCTCCACCTCGGTGCGCGGCGCCACCAGCCCGTCGTGGTCCGCAAGCGGCACCGCAGGCGCCCGCAGAACCGCCTTGCGATCCAGCTTGCCGCTCGGTAGCAGCGGCCATTGTTCCAGACAGCTGTAACTGGCCGGAACCATGTGCTCGGGCAGCCGGGCGCGCAGAAACCGCCGCAACTCTCCCGCCGACGGCGCCGTCCCGTTATCCACCGTGACATACGCCGCCAGCCGCTGCTGGTCCGCCGTCAACGCCACTACCGCTTCCCGCACCCCAGGATGCGTGCCCAGCACCGCCTCAATCTCGCCCAACTCCAGCCGCATCCCCCGCAGCTTCACCTGGCTGTCCACTCGCCCCAGATATTCGATCTCGCCCGTGGCCTTGAAGCGCCCCACGTCCCCCGTGCGGTACAGTCGCGGGGACCGCTCCGGCGCCGCCGGGTTCTGAACGAAGCGCTCCGCCGTCAACTCCGGCCGCCGCCAGTACCCCCGCGCCAGATTGTCGCCGCCCACATAAATCTCTCCCCGCACCCCCGTCGCCACCGGGTCGCAATTTGCATCCAGAATGTAGACCTGCGTGTTCGCGATCGGTTTGCCGATCGGAATCGAGTTAGCGCGGATGTCTTGCTCACGGACCTGATGCCAGGTGACATCGGCCGCCACCTCGGCCGAGCCGTACAGATTCAGCAGCGTGGCCGCGGGAAAGCCGGCACGGAAGCGTTCCACCAGATCTGTGGGCAGCATTTCGCCGCTGCACGACCACAACTTCAGCCCGGGCACGCGCTCGCCGAGTCGCGGAGCGTGCTCCAGCAGCATGCGCAACAGCGAGGGTACCAGCACGATGCGCGTCACGTGCTCCCGCGCCAACGTCTGAAGCAGCTCTTCCGGATCGTGCAGCGTCTCCTGCGGGATGATCACGCTCGGAACCCCGGCCAGCAGCGGCCCGAAAATTTCCCACACCGAATCGACAAAGCCGAGATTGGTCTTCTGGCAGCACACCTCGCCCGCTTGAAACGGATATGTCCGCCACATCCAGGCAAACCGGTTCAGGCACGCCCGATGCGTCCCCTGCACCCCTTTCGGCGTTCCTGTCGACCCCGACGTGTACAGCACGTACGCGGTATCGTCCCTTGACGATTGCAAATCCAGGTTATCGGCGGATAGGGTTTCAATGAGTTCCGCATCGCCGTCGAGTGCAACTACATTTCTCAGCGTGGGCGGAAGCCTGTGCCGGGTTGCGGTGTCCGTAACCACTCCCCAAACTTGCGAATCCTCAACCACAAATGAAAGCCACTGCGGCGGATAAGTCGAGTCCAGAGGCACATAAGCAGCACCGGCCTTGAGCACTCCGAGCAAAGCAATCACCATTTGCGGCGATCGCTCGAACGATACTCCTACCGAATCGCCGGGTCGAACGCCCCGCTTGATCAGGTGATGCGCCAGGCAATTGGCCCGCTTATTGATCTGCTTATAGCTAAACTTCTGACCCTTGAACAACACCGCGGCCGAATCTGGAGTGCGGGCCGCCTGTCGTTTGAACCCAACCTCAATGGAGGGCGGTTGCCCGCCGTCCGCGACGGTATCGTTCAATTCGACAAGAAGGTGCTCCCGCTCTGTAGAGTCCATCAACGCAATTCGCGCCAGGGACCGGTCGGGATTCTCGATGGCTGCATTTAGCAGGTTGCGGAGGTGCCCAATCATCTGGCGGATGGTGGCTGGTTCGAATAGATCCGTGTTGTACTCGAAGCGCCAATGCAGCGCTTCTTCCTCCTCCACCTCATACACCTCGGCCGTCAGATCAAACTTGGCGATTCCAGTCTCAAACGGAAAGTCTTCCATCTCCAGGCCCTGAATCTTGAAAACCTGTTTCGGCATGTTTTGGAAGATGAACATCACCTGGAACAGTGGCGTAATGTCGACCGAACGCTGTGGCACTAACTCTTCGACCAACTTCTCAAACGGAACATCCTGATGGGCGTATGTTTCCAGGGCAAATCCGCGCACTTGGCGAACCAGTTGGCGGAAACTGATATTTTCGTCAAGATCAGCGCGGAAAACCAAAGTATTGACGAAGAAGCCGATCAGATTCTCCACCTCGATCAGGGAACGGCCGGCGGTCGGCGTACCAACGAGAATGCTGTTCTGCATCGTGTAGCGCCATAGCCATCCCTGAAACGCTGCCATGGACACCATGAACAGCGTGCTGCCCTCCTGGTTCGCAAAGGCTTTCAGCTTGGCGAACTTATCGCGATCGAATACTAAATGCTCGGCGGCACCGTGCCAGCTGGGGGTGGAAGGACGTCGGTGATCCGTCGGCAAATCGAGCACGGTGGGTGCGCCAGCAAGCTTTTCTTTCCAATATCGGACCTCATCGGAGAGGACGCCGCCGCTGAGATATTCGCGCTGCCATTGCGCGTATTCGGCGTACTGCACAGGCAATCCCGGGAGCTCGGGAGACTGGCCGGTAGTAAATGCCTCATAGCACTTAGTCAGTTCCCTGAACAGGATCGCAATCGACCACCCATCGGTGATGATGTGATGCATGACCAGAATCAACAGGTGCTGATCCGGTTTGAGGCGTACTAGCAGCGTCCTGAATAGCGGGCCTTGGGTCAGTTCGAATGGCTTCTTTCCCTCTTCGCTGGCAATCGCCAGGGCAGCCTGTTCGTGACCCTGCTCCGGCGTGCCGGACAGGTCCACCAGGGGAATCTCCATCTCCATCTCAGGCAAAACAATCTGCCTGGCCTGACCGTCGACGGAATCGAAAATGGTACGCAGCGATTCGTGGCGCCGCACCACTTCCTGAACAGCACGGATCAGAGCTTGCAGGTCCAGGGGGCCAATGATCCGGAAGGCGCGGGCCGCATTGTAGGCCGCCGTCCCAGGCTCAAGCTGGTCTAGGAACCAAAGTCTCTGTTGGGCAAACGAAGTTGGGTAGGCCGTGTCGGTCATCCCGATGTTCTGACCTGGCGCAACATGGCCATCTTGGGGGCAGTGGTCAGGACCGCCAATCAAGTGTATAGTGTAACATGATTACTGACTTAACTGTATTGTCCCCCAGGGCAGAGTGCGCGAATGTGGTGAGGCGCCAGTGTCGAAGGCGTACGCGTCGATGTCGTGTCGGACCAATTTTGAGCTAGCCCAACAGAAGAAGCTGCTTGTTGATGCGCTTTTACAAGCCGGGGGGACGGTTATCTATCCGGCTTCCCTGACCCAACAGCGATTGTGGTTCCTCGATCAACTCCAGGGCCCTACCGCCGCCTATAACGTGCATGTGGGCTTGTGGCTGTACGGACCACTTAATCTGGCGGCGCTCCAATCCAGTCTTCAAGAAGTAGTGAACCGCCATGACAGTGTGCGCACCACCTTAAGACTGGAAAATGGCGAAATTGCCCAGGTCGTTGCGCAAAGCGTTGCTGTTACGCTCCCGCTGACAGATTTCGCAGCTCTCCCGGACCCCTACCCCCCAGCTTACGAGCTTGCGAAAGAAGAAGTGGCAAGGCCGTTCGACCTGAGCGCAGGGCCGTTATTTCGCTTCCGCGTCTTTCGCATTAACGCCGAAGAGCATGTTCTTCACTGCGTCATGCACCACACCATTACCGATGCGTGGTCGATGCAGGTATTCACAAAAGAACTGGCGCTTCTCTACGAGAAGCTTGCGAACGGAAGCCGTGCCATTTTGCCCGAACTCCCCATTCAATATGGAGACTATTCGGAATGGCAGCACGCCTCGTTTGGAACCGAAGAAGTTCAGAGGCAACTGGCCTATTGGAAAGAGAAGCTTCAGCATGCGGCGCCAGTCTTGGAATTGCCGCTGGACAGGCCACGCCCTGCCGAACAAACGTTTGCAGGGGCAAATCACACGGTTACTCTGCCCGCCGAAATGGTCGCGCGCGTCAAGTCGTTGGCGACTCGGCTACAAGCTACTCCCTTCATGTTGTTTCTGGCTGCGTTTAAGGTTTTGCTTTATCGCTACTGCGGTCAACCTGACGTCATCGTCGGGGTTCCGGTGGCAGGGCGCAGCCGGGTGGAAACCGAGGGACTAATCGGATTCTTTGTAGACACCCTGGCGTTGCGCGATGATCTTGGTGGCAATCCCAGATTTATGGATTTGCTGGCGCAGGTCCGTGAAACGATTTTGGCTGCGTTCGCACACGCAGATATCCCATTTGAAAAAGTAGTCGAGGTGCTGCAGCCCGAACGCAACCTTAGCTATAACCCGATCTTCCAAGTCATGTTCTCTGCTTTTAAATCGCCGGTAGAGTCGAGCGATTTTGGCAATTTGAAGGTTTACCCCTACATCGTCAATCCCAATACTTCGATCTTTGACCTCAGCATGACTCTGATCGAAGGGCTGGATGGAAGGTGGTGGACACAGGTTGCCTACAACACCGACCTATTCGATTCCTCTACGATCGGACGAGTGCAGCAACACTTCCGCAACTTACTGGAAGGCATCGTTGCTGACCCGGAGCAATGCATTGCTGATCTGCCACTCCTCAGTGTTGCTGAAGAACGACAGTTGCTAGTTGATTTCAACAATACTGACGCTGACTTTCGTCGTGACTTGTGCCTGCACCGCTTTTTCGAGCAGCAGGTCGCCCGCACTCCGAACGCCGTCGCCTTAATCTGCGGCGGTCAACGAATCTCTTACGACCAACTCAACCGGCGTGCTGACGGACTTGCCGCTCACTTGCGCCAAGAAGGCATAGGCCCCGACGTTCTGGTAGGTCTCTGTGCCGATCGTTCCATCAATTTGCTGGTGGGAATATTAGGAATTCTGAAAGCCGGCGGGGCCTACGTTCCACTTGACCCGACTTATCCCAAGGAGCGACTCGCTTGTATCCTTGAAGACTGTGGTTTGAAGCTCCTCCTTACTCAAAACAAGTTCAGTCGGAAACTGGCAGTACGTGGCGTCAAATGGATAGACCTTGATCGCGATTGGCCGACGAAAGGCGAGCAGGCACGTGAGATAGATACGACGCCGGAAAATCTTGCGTACGTTCTTTTCACATCCGGTTCCACGGGTCGAGCGAAGGGTGTTGCTCTGGAGCATCGGAACGCGGCGAATTTCGTTCAATGGGCTCAAACAGCGTTCACGCCCGAGGAGCTGGCCGGAACGCTTTTCGCGACTTCGGCATGCTTTGACCTATCGATCTTTGAAATGTTTGTGCCTTGGAGCGTGGGAGGCGCCGTCATTCTGGCACCGAATGCGATTTCTCTGCCCGAGTTGCCGGCATTCAACGAAGTGACACTCATCAACACGGTGCCATCAGTCATGGCGGAACTCATGCGTGCCGGCGCCGTGCCGGACTCAGTAACCACCGTGAACCTGGCCGGGGAAACTCTGCCGAGTTCGCTGGTCAATGATCTCTATAAGCACACGCAAGTACAAAATGTTTATAACCTCTATGGTCCTACCGAAGCCGCCACTTACTCAACCTACGCGCGATTGAGCCGTGATGCGGATGTCACGATTGGCAAACCGATCGCGAACACGCAAGCTTATATTCTCGACCGTGACTCTAAGTTGGTGCCTCGGGGCGGACAGGGTGAGCTGTTCTTGGGAGGAGACGGCTTGGCTCGCGGATACTTCGGCCGTCCCGATCTGACGGCCGAACGCTTTGTGCGCAACCCGTTTAGTGCGGAAACCGGAGTAAAACTCTACCGGACCGGCGATCTATGCCGTCACCGCGCGGACGGCAGTATCGAATATCTGAGCCGCTTGGACCATCAGGTCAAGCTACGCGGATTCCGCATTGAACTCGGCGAAGTTGAAGCGGTACTCGGAAAGCACAGCAGCGTGCGACAGGCCGTCGCTGTCGTTTGCGAGGGCGAAGGCGGGAAACGACTGGTGGCCTATGTAGCAGCCAAGCCGGGCCGCGCGATCTCGGCCTCCGAGTTGCGTCAGCATTTGGAGAAGAGCTTGCCAGTTTACATGATTCCCCAGGCCTTTGTCGTGGTCGATGAATTTCCTCGCACGTTGAACGGAAAGGTGGACCGTTGCGCGTTGCCCTCACCCGAGTCCCCGGACAGAACGAAAGCGGTAGGCCCGCGCGATGAACTGGAGACAACTCTGGTGCGGATCTGGGAAACCGTTCTACCGGTGCGGCCTATTGGAGTTACGGACAATCTTTTCGATCTCGGTGGCCATTCGCTCCTGGCAGCAAGGCTTATCGCACAAATGCAGAGCGTGACCGGCAAAAGGATTCCGCTGTCGGCAATCTTCCGCGCGCCGACGATTGAGAAACTTGCCCGTCTGCTCGCAAGCGACTCCGTGTCGAACCCGGATCCCGTTCTCATGCAGCTCCGTCAAGGCCACGATGGCGTTCCGTTTTTTGCCGTCGCGGCTCCTGGAGTCGATTCGCTCGGTTTCGCGCTATTGGCACGTCACCTGGGCGATGAGCAATCCGTATATAAGCTGCAAAGTCCCAGTCCTCGAATTTTGGGCCCGTTCGAAAAGGATGAGTTACGCGCCCTGGCCCGAGAATACGTGACCGCGATGCGCACCGTACAACCACACGGTCCGTTTTGCCTCGGCGGCATGTGCGAAGGGGTTTTGATCGCGCAGCAAATGATTCTCGAGCTGGAATCCCAGGGGGAAGAGGTTGCGCTGTTCGCAATCTTTGATACCTGGGTCCTGGAGAACTCTCAAATCCGCCCGTTATGGAGGATCGATTACTACCTGCAACGAGTTCGCGAGTTTCCGGAACTGCCTCTCAAGAAGCAACTGGCGATCCTGCGCCACACGGTCAAACGCTGGGCGAGACGAAATCGATCCACCCGAAATGCCTGGGCTCAAGTGTACTGGCCGGGTGACGACTTCCAGGCGCCGCGTTTTCGTGCGCCCGTGCTGCTCTTCAAAAGACCGCGACAGCCGTTTTACTACGTTCGCGATCCAAAAATGGGTTGGGGGGCTCGCTCGACTGGCGAAGTAGAGATCCGCGAAGTCAACTGCGGACATTTCGAGATGCTGCGAGAACCCCAGGTTCGAGTGCTCGGTGAACGACTTGTCGAGCGTCTGCGCGCGATCAACGAGAGGACTCCGAAGGCAGACCGGCCCTTCCCCGTGTTGCCCGCGGGAAGCGGAATCGAATCTGGATTCAGACAGCCGACACAGTGAACGAAGACAATTGGCCAGGGATGACATCAGAGAATGCGGCGGCTCCCGTCGTAGCTCCGCCTGGGGACGCCGGCGCCGAAAACCTCTCATGGACGCCGGCAGGTGATCAGTCTAAGGCCACCGCGCGTCCAATTAAGGTGATTGGACCGCCTGCCTTTTCTTTGCGCACCGTCTTCACTGGAATTCGCACGCTCATTCAATACTCCGACCTGCTCTATACCTTGAGCGTCTTCCGTCTCCACGTGCGTTACAAGCAGTCTTTTCTGGGCTGGGCCTGGGCGGTCGTTCAGCCTTTAGCCCTGATGGGCATCTACACTTTTATTTTTTCCCATGTCACGACGGTCGCGACTGGCGGAGCCCCTTACCCCATTTTTGTGTTCTCTGCGCTCTTACCCTGGATTTTCTTTTCCAGTTCCATCACGAACTCGATTCAGGGGCTGGTCACCTACCCGAATCTGCTGACTAAAATGTACTTCCCGCGCGAGATCATTCCTCTATCGTATCTGGCCGCCGGCTTGGCTGATTTCCTGATCGCCTCGCTCATTCTTGCAGGGCTCATGGTCCACTATGGCGTGGCGCTGACTTGGAATGTACTCTATGCAATACCGATTTTTCTCCTGATCGCTGGGTTTGCATCCGCCATCGCCCTGTTCTTCTCGGCGGTTCACGTCCGTTTTCGTGATGTCGGGCTCGCCATGCCTTTTGTGATGCAGATCTGGGTGTTCGCCGCGCCGGTGGTCTATTCGGTCCAGTCGGTTCCAGTGCGTTTGCGCAGGATTTATTTATTAGATCCAGTAGCTGGCCTTATTGAAAATTTTCGCCGGGCTGTGATCTATGGAACCGCCCCCGATCCGGCCGCGCTGGCCATCTCTGCCGCCATGGCGATCGTTTCGCTCGCGCTCGCGTACGCCTATTTCAAGTCCTCGGAAGGCGCCATGGCTGACCTCGTCTGACAAAAGCGTTCAGGAAACAGCATGATTGACCTCAAACTTGATCACGTCTCAAAGAAATACAACATTCCTGCCAGCAGTAACTCGCCCAAGCGCTGGTACAAGCGCGGGTTTGCCAGGCGATCGTCGGAAATGTGGGCTCTGCGCGACATCAGTTTTGAGGTGAAGGAGGGGGGAGCTCTGGGCATCGTGGGTCACAACGGCGCCGGCAAAACAACCTTGCTCAAGCTCCTCTCCAGCATTACCGCTCCCACGCGCGGCCAAATCACCATCCGCGGAAGGCTTGCCGCCCTGGTCGAAGTCAGTTCCGGATTCCATCCCGAGCTTACCGGCAGAGAAAACATATTCCTGCACGGGGCGATGCTGGGTATGCGCCGGGCGGAGATCACCCGCAAGATGAGCAGCATTGTCGAGTTCTCAGGCGTGGGACAGTACATCGAGGTGCCGGTCAAACGCTACTCCTCCGGCATGTACGTTCGCCTGGGCTTCTCCATTGCGGCGCATCTCGATCCTGACATTCTGCTGCTTGACGAAGTCCTGGCCGTAGGCGATGTCGCGTTCCAGGCCAGATGCCTCGACCGAATCGGCGAATTGCGGAAGGCTGGACGAACCATCGTCTTCGTTTCCCACGATCTTGCGGCCGTCTATCACCTCTGCGACCGGGCAATTCTGCTGGCTCGCGGCCAGATATTGTCCGATGGCACGCCCCGCGCAGTGATTGATCAGTACCAGCGTATGGCTTTTGCTGGTCAGGGAACTTCGCTGGACCAACTCGATCCCCAGAAATTGGCAGAATGTACCAGCATCTCGTTTTCTTCGCCTGAATCTTCCGATAGCGTTCGCACCGGCTATCCCATGATCGCGCGCCTGGGCTATCGAGCTGCCCAGAGCATTCCCGGCGCCGTCTTTCGCATTTCTCTCTACTGGCCCAGCGGCTACCTGTGTGCCCAGTTCACCAATGAGGCATCCGGCCCGCGGCTTAGTCTGGAGCCCGGCACAGGAACCATCCAGTTTCAGTGCCCAGTTCTGCCGGTTGTCCCTGGCCTCTATCGCATCGACTTGAGCATTGAGTCAAATGGTTGCGAGATTGACCTCAGGCAACGTTGTGCCTCGCTCTGTGTCGATTCCGGGAGACCGGCCCAGGGAGATTTTTACATTGAGAATCAATGGACCGTCGTGCGCAGCTGAAGCCCATGCAGGTCAGGGGACACAAGAACACTCAGGGCTAAACGAGAGCCTGAGGGATGTGCTTCATGCTCCTTGGGAGCTTTGGGCCGTTTGACCCGGTGGAGAGACTGAAATTCAGCGTTGTGTTTTTCGTCTAACGGCGCTTTCGATAAACTTCCTGGCTTCTTCTACCGAAAGCTTTCTTAACTCCATGAGGAGCGCCTCTTTTGTCGCATCCGCGGTGTCGGCATGATGGTGACGTTGGAAGACGGGGGTACGCGCCTTCACTCCCGTGGCTTGCGCCTTCTCCAACTCCAGTCCCAATGCCGCAATGGTCGGCGCCTCGAAAACACTGCGCACCTGCAATTCCACTTCAAACGTATGACGGATCCGCGCCATCATCTGCAGCGCCAGCAGCGAATGCCCGCCTAACTCGAAAAAGTTCTGCTCGATTCCCACTTGCTCAACTTGCAACAGCTCCTGCCAGATGTCCGCCAGCTTCGCTTCTATCTCGTTCCGCGGAGCAATGAGCTCGGCTTCTTCCCCCAACGCAGTGGCCGACAACGCCGCCAGCGCCCCGCGGTCTACCTTGCCAGTAGGCAGGAGCGGCATTCTTTCTATCCGCCAGTAGCCGGCTGGCACCATGTACGGCGGCAGCTTTGCCCCTAGATGGCGGCGGAGTTCGCTGGCCGACGGCGCCGCCTTCCCATCATTCACCACCACGTATGCGGATAACTTCTGCTGTTCGCCCTCGCCCGTGACGTGGACTACCGCTTCCTGCAGGGTCGAGTGCGAAGCCAGCACGGACTCGATCTCTCCCAACTCAATGCGGAAACCGCGCAGCTTGACCTGGTTGTCCACCCGGCCCAGGTACTCAATCTCGCCCTGGGAACGAAATCGGCCTAAGTCGCCAGTGCGATACAACTTGGGAGACTGGTTCGTAACCACGCGGTTTGGAACGAAGCGCTCGGCCGTCAACTCCGGACGGTGTAGATAGCCGCGCGCAAGCCCGTCGCCACCGATGTAGATTTCTCCGGCGACATTTACCGGCACAGGGTTTTGATTGGAATCCAATATGTAGATCGAGGTATTCGCGAGGGGACGGCCGATCGGGATCGAGGCCTCCTCTCGGCCAGTCACGCGATACACGGTAGACCAGACCGTAGTCTCGGTCGGGCCATAGACATTCCATACGGATTTGCCGCGAGCGATCAGTTCGCGGGCTAGTTTCGCCGGTAGCGCTTCCGCACCACAAAGAATCTTCAGATCTGGCGAACCTTGCCACCCGGCTGCGAGAAGCAGCCGCCACGTGGCCGGGGTGGCCTGCATAAACGTAACCCCACTCTTACTCATTAGATCCCTGAGCCGGTTGCCGTCGACCGCATCTTCCAGACTCCCAATCACCATTCGCGCTCCGGAGATCAAAGGGAGATACATCTCAGGCGTGGCCATGTCGAATGAGATTATCGCCAGCGCGAGCAGCACGTCGTCACGATTCATGCCGGGTTCGCGCTGCATGGAACGCAGCAGGTTGACTACGCTCCCGTGCTCAATCAGCACTCCCTTCGGTCTCCCTGTTGAGCCGGAGGTGTACATCACGTAGGCCAGCGTCTGCGGACTGAGCCTTTGATCGGGGTTCTGTTTACTCTCTTGGGCGATGACGTTCCAATCCGTATCCAGAAGAACCGTGTCGGCTCCAAAAAGACCGCGCTGCATCTTCTGTTCTGTGAGCACCATGCGCGGCTTGACGTCGGCCAGCATGAAGCTCAGCCGGTCGTCGGGTAGCCTCGGATCCAGCGGCACATAGCCTCCCCCGGCTTTGAGAATGCCCAGCAGAGCGACCATCATCCCGGGTCCACGCTCGAGGCACATACAGACCGGGACCTCGGGTCCTACTCCTCGCTTCAGCAGGTACCCGGCCAGCTGATTGGCGCGCTGGTTCAGTTCGCGATAGGTCAATTCCTGGTTTCCAGCAACTACGGCTACGGCGTCAGGCGATTGCTCAACTTGCAATTCGAACAGTTCGTGAATGCACGGCTGGGGGTGCGCTCGGGAATAGTCCGTCGTCGTCCGATTCCACTCGACCAAGACCTCCTCCCGCTCCTGCTCACTCAGGATCGGCAGTTGAGCTAAGGGTAGGTCAGGGTTCTCCAACGCGGCTTGGATCAGCTTTTCGAAGTTTCCGAGCATCCGCTCGATCGTGGATGGCCCGAAAAGATCGGTGTTGTATTCGAACTGGCAGTGGAGCTCAGTGTCCTCCCACAGTTCGGCAGACAGGTCGAACTTGGCGATGCCGGTCTCAAAATTCATCTGCTCGATGCTGAGTCCGGAAATCTCGAAGACCTGCTTGGGAATGTTCTGGAAGATGAACATCACCTGGAACAGTGGAGGCGTGTCGAGTGAACGCTGCGGGACCAATTCCTCAACCAGTTTCTCGAAGGGCAGGTCCTGATGCATGTACGCTTCCAGGGCAAACGAGCGCACCCGCCCAATCAGATCCCGAAAGCTCAGGTTCTCCGTGAAATCCGCGCGGAAGACCAGGGTGTTCACGAACAACCCGACCATGTCTTCAAGTTCGACTTCGTTGCGCGCCCCAATCGGGGTCCCGACCAGAATGCTTTGCTGATAGGTGTAGCGCCAGAGTAAGGCCTGAAATGCGGCCATCGACACCATGAACAGCGTGGCCCTCTCGTTCTGCGCCATCAATTTCAGTCTGGACAAAGTGGCGACATCCAGCGTGATTACCTTTCTGGCGCCGTTCCAGGTTTGGGCAGCCGGACGAGGGTGGTCGGTGGCAAGCTCAAGCAGGGTTTGCGCTCCGGCCAGCGTATTCTTCCAGTGTTCGACTTCCTTGCTGAGCGCCTCTCCGCTCATGTACTCCCGCTGCCACTGCGCGTAGTCCGTATACTCAATGGGAAGCTTGGGAAGCTCTGGATCTTTATTCTCGAGGAACGCCGCATAGCACTTCGTCACATCACGGAAAAGACAGGAAATCGACCACCCGTCACTGATGATATGGTGCATGACGATCAGCAGGATGCAGGTTTCCGGTCCCAGGCGAACCAGCAGGGTACGGAAAAGTGGCCCTTCACGCAAGTCAAACGGTTTCTTGCCTTCCTCGCTCGCAAGGCGAAGCGCCTCGGATTCGCGCTCTCCCTCCGGAACCGCGGTCAGATCGATGATGGGCACCTTAACATCTACGTTGGATAACACCACCTGTCTGGTCTCGCCCTCGACCGAGTCAAACACCGTACGCAGCGAGGCGTGCCGTTCTACGACGGCACGGAAAGCCCGGGTCAGGACATCGATATTCAGCTGACCGCTGATCCGGAAGACGGAAGGCATGTTGTAAGTGCCGGTTCCGGGCTCGAACTGGTCGAGAAACCATAATCTCTCCTGCGCGAAAGAAGCTGGGAACGCCTCCCGACCCGCGTCCGCACTGACACCATGATGGCGACGTTGGAAGATGCGAGTGCGCGCCTTCAGTCCCTTCCCCCGTATCTTCTCCACCTCGAGCGCCAGTGCCGCAATGGTCGGCGCCTCGAACACAGTCCGCACCGGCAATTCCACTCCAAACGCCCCCCGGATCCGCGCCGTCACCTGCAGCGCCAGCAGCGAATGCCCGCCCAACTCGAAAAAGTTATGATTGACACCAATCGGCCGCGCACCTAGGACAGACTCCCAGATCTGGACCAATCGGGACTCGATGGCATCTTTTGGCGCGACAAACTCTCCCTTGGCCGCGAAGTCTGCCTGATCAGGCGCTGGAAGCACCCGTCGGTTGACCTTGCCGCTCGACGTCAGCGGCATCTCCTTGAGCGTGACGAAAGCCGACGGCACCATGTATTCCGGCAACTTCTCTTCTAGAAAATCGCGCAACCCGTTGATCGGGGGGATCGATTCTTGCGCCGATACAAAATATGCCACCAGACGTTTGTCTCCCGGCGTGTCCTCCCGAACAATTACCGAGGCTTGGCGAACCCCAGGGCACTTCGTCAGGATTGATTCAATCTCACCTAGCTCGATACGAAAGCCTCGCAGCTTAACTTGGTGATCGATCCGACCACGGTACTCAATGTTTCCGTCGGGAAGAAAGCGGGCCAGGTCACCGGTCTTGTAAAGGCGAGACCCAGCGTCCGAGCTGAACGGGTTCGGAATAAACTTTTCGGCCGTCAGTTCTGGGCAGTTCAGATATCCTCGGGCTAGGCCGATGCCGCCAATGTGCAACTCCCCTGCTACTCCGATGGGGACTGGCTGAAGGCTCGGCTCGAGAATGTAGATTTGGGTATTGGCAATCGGCTTGCCGATGGGCACGATTTGCTGCTTGCCACGTGGTTGGCAAGCCCAGTAAGTCACGTCCACGGCCGCCTCGGTAGGGCCATAGAGATTGTGCAGTTCCGCCCGTAACCTTTCAAAAAAACGCTGTTGTAACGCGAAGGGCAAGGCCTCACCACTTACGAAGACTTGTCTGAGCGCACGGCAACCCTCGAGATCTTCAACCTCCAAGAAAATGCTAAGCATGGAAGGAACGAAGTGAAGGGTCGTGATCTTCTGATCGGCAATCAGGTTTACGAGGTACGCGGGATCCTTGTGTCCACCCGGACGCGCCAGAACTAACGTAGCGCCCGTCATGAGTGGCCAAAAAAACTCCCATACAGAAACGTCGAAACTGTATGGTGTCTTCTGCAGAACGCGATCATCCGCCGTCAGACGATACATGTCTTGCATCCACAACAGCCGGTTTACTATGCCCTCGTGGACGTTGGGTACACCTTTGGGTTTACCCGTGGAACCCGAGGTGTAGATCACGTATGCTAGATTTTTCCCGCTAACAGTGGCAGGCAGATTCTCGGTGCTCTCCTGGTGCAGACTTTCCCCGTCACGATCGAGCAGGATGACATGTCGCGCCCCCTGCGGTATGCGGTTCTGGAGGCGTTGTTGGGTGAGCAGAATGGAAGACTTTGCATCCTGCTGCATAGTCTCCAAGCGTTCCCGAGGATACTCAGGATCCAACGGAACATAGGCGCCACCGGCTTTGATAATACCCAGGAGAGCAACGACCATTTCTACGGAGCGCTCGGCGCAAACACTAACCAGAACGTCTGGC
>QIAN01000140.1 GCA_003225005.1 Acidobacteriota bacterium
GCTCGGGGTCGACCGCAACCACACCCGTGCACTGGAGCAACACGGGGCCAACTGGGTTATTAGCGATTTCAGCGAAATATCCGCGGACCGGGTTTCCGCGTTCTTTACGGCCCGTGCTCCCGCTGCATAATCTACACCTCACTAGCACCGACGAAGAAGTTCACGACAACACCGACCACCATTGGTACGGATGTGGGCGACTCCTGGAGACATTACGGCATTCTGGATGCATCCGGCGAGGTCGTGGAGGAGGGCCGGCGCTCCTACATTCCAGAAAGGCCTTGCTGATCTTTGCCAACAATCCGCGATTCTTGAACAGAGTCGGAGACCCGCAAAAGACAGAGGTGAAGCACGTGCGCAAGGAGGCACGCCTAAGGTTTTACGCTGCCGTGGGTCGCTTTGTCCAAGGCACCCTCTGTGGAATTGGAGGAACAATCATGCCGTTTTGCGCGAGTCAACCTGGCACGGAGCTTCCTCATATAGGGACGCGTACTGTGCGACCATGCGTTCAAGCGAGAAGTTCTCCTCAACATATTGGCGGAGAGCACGAGGACTAATCTGAATATTCTTAACCCGTTTCGCCATCTTGGAGACCGAGTGGCATACATATCCAGAGATTCCGTCGCGCACGATCTCGGGTACGGAGCCACCCGGCAGGGATACGACTGGGGTACCACACGCCATCGCCTCCACCATGACTAAGCCGAATGGCTCGTCCCATTTGATAGGGAACAGCATTGCCATCGAGTTTCCAAGAAGTTCGTTCTTGGCTTCCAGATCTGCCAAGCCAATGTATTCGATGAACTTGCCATCGATGTGGGGTTTGATCTTCGCCTCAAAATACTCCCGGTGCATTGGCTGGATGTCACCGGCGATCTTCAGTGGAATACCCGCACGTTTCGCCACAGCAATGGCAAGGTGCGTGCCTTTGATGGGAGCGATACGACCGATAAAACTTAAGTATTGTTGTTTCTGTTCACACAAACGGTATTGCGAAAGATCTATTCCATGAAGAATCGTACGAATACGGGGCATCGATTCTTGGTTGCGCTGAAACTCACTGATGGCGACGTAATGAACCTCGGGATAGCGAGCATAAAATTCGCTGAGTTTCGCCTGATGGGGATGATGAATCGTATAGACCACCGGAACGCTGACGAACCGGGAACAGGTTAGTCCTTGGGCGGTCTGCATGTGGATCACGTTGCAGGTCCGCGCTGCGTCTTGCACCGCCCAGGACGTGTGATCCATGTCTTTGAGCACGGCGTCATCCTGACCCCGAATAGGCCATTGCGAGTGCTCGTAGGTCCAACGACATTCTACGTTTACAGTCGATTCCCCGTTTGCATACACGACAACGTTGACACCAGTTTTCTGAAGCCCCTCTGCCAGCTGGGCAATGAATAGCTCGGTCCCTCCGTAATCCTTCGGCGGAACCGCAATAAATGGAGGCGCTATGAGTGCGATTCTCATACATTACTAAGCGGCACAGAGTTACCGAGGGGCCGGTCAATGCTCTCCACCACCACTGACGTAATCTACCAATCCGTGGCGAACCACATGACCCATGCTCAATTGATCCGCATGACATGCGGAACACTGGTCTCGAACATTATGACACGTCGTTAGATCGGCGGAGAGTGGCCCGCTAGTTAGAGGTTGAAGAGCGGCGCTCGCAATGCCAACCACTCGTCTAGAATCGTGTCCGCTGGACACTGGGAATTGATCGCGCATTCCACGGCCGGGGACACGAGGAGGCGGCGCTGTATTTATGAGCGCCGCGCGTTTGCCTTCCCGGAGCTCCGCGCTCACGCAGACGCAGGCTTAGGCTTCTTCTTGACTGAAAAAGCCCAGCCGAGCCCGTCATCATTTGGTGGTAGAGCCGTAAGCTGTCGACCAACCGTATATCGCGTGCCGGGAATCACTGTCCTGGCGGATCGATGCACCTTCCAACGTAAGCCCGGCGAACGCGCCTTTGGCACGGGAATAGGTCAGGATCTCGGTTTCCAACTTCCAGTCCGTACCGGCCGAGGCATGCCGTCCAACTGGACCCGCGGCTGCTGAAGCGTCCGCCCCAACTTGGAAATTACTTGAGAGCAGCTTTTGCATCCCTTTCTCATTCTGAATGATCATTACCAAGTCCACCGCTTCTACACCGATCTGCAGCCCCCAGCTTCCACCTGAAATCGTGATGAACGCTGGCGCACTCCAGCCACTCGCGGTGCGGCAGGTGGCGACGCCTTTGCCTCCTTTACCCCCGAACACTCACTGCGGCCGGAGTCAGGCGCATCAGTCTCGCGACCTCGCTCTATCGAGCGGCGATGACCGCTTTTCTTGAGGCTGCAAGTGAAGTAGAAGTAAGAGACAAGGGACAGTTCGGTTTCCTCGATGGCTGCTTGACAACAGCAGAACTGAATAGCCTCATGCGCACTTGAAGGCGCCGTTGATAGAGATGCTTTCTGGTTGCTTCCTTCGACTGGTTGCAACGGCTCTCGCCCGCTCGAAACCCTGCCCATCACGAGCCAGTTGCTATACCATAAGGGCACTTCATTTCGTATTCTCCCTGAGGGAGCGATGGTCGATGCGACGAAATCGATGGTCGGTTCCTACAATTACCACCTAGTCACGCTTTCCGTCCTGATTGCGATTCTTGCGTCGTACGCGGCCCTTGAGCTTGCGGCAAGGATTACTGCTGCTAGCGGTCGTGCTCGTCTGGCTTGGCTTGCCGGAGGCGCGACCGCGATGGGTGTGGGCATCTGGTCGATGCACTACATTGGGATGCTAGCTTTCAGCTTGCCAGTACCAGCGCTCTACGACTGGCCGACCGTGTTGTTATCGCTTATCGCGGCGATCTTTGCTTCGGCTGTGGCGTTGTTTGTGGTGAGCCGGAAGAAGATGGGCTGGCCACGAGCCTTGGCTGGCAGCGTGTTCATGGGTGGCGCTATCGCGACCATGCATTACACCGGGATGGCGGCGATGCGCCTACAGGCGATGTGCTCGTACGACCCACGGCTTCTGACCTTGTCGGTGGTGCTCGCGGTCGTGATCTCATTGATCGCCCTATGGCTCACGTTTCGGCTCCGGGAAGATGTGAAGGCGTCGTTCTTATGGAAAGCAGCCACTTCCATCGTGATGGGGGCTGCAATACCCGTTATGCACTACACGGGAATGGCAGCAGCCCGGTTCGCACCTTCCACAATGGTCCCGGTGACGATTCACGCAGTGAATACTTCAACCCTCGGCTTCACAGGTGTCAGCGCGGTCACTGTGGTGGTTCTCGGCGTTGCTGTCCTCACTTCAACACTAGATCGGCGCTTCTCGGTTCAAAGGCTGCAGGCCGAAAGCAAATTCCGTGGTCTTCTGGAAGCCGCCCCGGACGCGATGGTCGTGGTGAATCGAGAGGGCAGGATTGTTCTCGTGAATGCGCAAACAGAGAAGTTATTTGGATACGAAAGGCAGGAACTTCTGGATCAAGATATTGAAATGTTGATGCCTGCGCGAGTTCGCCGGATGCATCTCGGACATCGAAGTGGCTTCTTCGCTGAGCCACGTGCGCGGGCGATGGGAGCCGGATTGGAATTGTTTGGCGCACACAAGAATGGGAGCGAGTTTCCTGTCGAAATTAGTCTCAGCCCGTTACAAACAAAAGAGGGCCTCCTGGTTACAAGCGCGATTCGCGACATCAGCGAGCGGAAACGAACGGAAGAGAGCTTACGGCTACTTTCTGGCCGGCTTTTGCAGGCGCAAGACGAAGAAAGACGACGGCTTGCGCGCGAGCTGCACGATAGCGCTGGACAGATCCTGGCCGCACTCAGTATGAACCTATCTCCTCTGCAGTTAGGAAACGGGCAGATTCCACATGCCGCAGGGAAGGCTATCACTGAGAGCCTAGGGTTGATAAATGAGCTCTCCAAGCAACTGCGCACAACGTCCCATTTACTCCATCCTCCCTTGCTCGATGAAGTCGGCCTTCGGTCGGCTCTTCAGGTCTATCTAGAAGGGTTTATGGAGCACAGCAAAATCAAGGTTGAGTTCGAATCCCCGGATGATTTCGGTCGACTCTCACAGGAAATGGAGACAACTATTTTTCGGATCGTGCAGGAGTGCCTTACAAATATCCATCGCCATTCCGGCAGCCCAATAGCGAAGATTCGCGTCGTTCGGCGCGACAATCAGGTTCGCGTGGAAGTGGAGGACAAGGGTAAGGGCATACCGCCTGGGAAACAAAAGGCCATGGACACAGGGGGGAGGCTTGGGGTTGGAATTAGGGGGATGCAGGAAAGAATCCGGCAGCTTGGCGGCAGTTTGGAAATCAGATCCAATGGTGAGGGGACGACTGTAGTGTCCAAACTCCCGATTGTGGCGGACAGCTCATCGAAATCCGTTCCATGAAAGGTTATGAGGAATGGCGCGAGTTGTGCAGGCAGGCGTCGATCGGGAAAGCTCCCGAGAAATTGATGGAGCTCGTCCGTCGGATGGACGACCTGTTAGAGGAGAGAGACAAATTCCGGGCTCGAAGTAGGTAGCGTGATGCTCGCATCGAAGAGCAATGCGGTTCTCAAATCGCGTACTAACCACGCGTGGGAAATCATTCACGAGGGCGGGCGCGTCAGGCCGTTCCAAATGTTTGATTCCAGCTGGCGCGGACGGTACACAGCAGTGAGGGATAGAGGACCTCCTCTCGTCTCCCGTCGTGAAATTGATGTCTTGTAGAAGGCCATAAGGGAGGGAATCTGAACGCCGACATCATTCCACAAATTTATCGACCTTGTCGCGCAAAGCGACCTCAAAATCCTTCTGCTGACAGAGTACCTCGACCAGATCCGCTTCCTTTTGGACGGTCACGTATTGATACGCGGTCGTGCGAAGTGAGTCGGCGGCTGCAGCTTTAAGTTCCTCAACGGTTTGGGGAATATGCACCGGCAGAGTCCTGCGCGGCCCGATCGTCTCCCACCTATCGCCGCCAATTTTCGCAACGAGTTGACAATCGTTCTCCCAAACGCGAATACCTAGGATGTTCAATCGATACCCGATCCAACCCTCTGCCCGATTTACAACTTTCATCCGATGACTTCCCCAAGTAAACGTGCTTCCTTGCAAACTTGAACGCTAGAATAGAACATGTCAGTGATTTTTTCATCCCTAGGCGTCCCTTCAGCCAGCCGATGAAGGCTCTGCTTCCTCCACGAAACCAAGCCGGATTAGAGCATAGAGGGTAAAGGCCCGATGGCGCACGCTCTCTGTAATACATAGGTAATCGCGGCAGGACCTTGGTCGGAAGGTAGCCCACGCGATCTTGGCCTCAAGTTATGAATTATTCGGTAGGAGGAAGAAAGCAGAGAGGACGGCCATGAGACGCGCTAAGGCAGCGGTCGACAAGGCACGTCAAACGGCGCAGAAAGGCCCAAAGGTTCCAAAAAAGAGCAGACCCAATGACGATGTGTAGCCAAGTTGCTGGGCAACTGTGCAATCATCCGGCGCCCGCGATTCGACCGGCAGGATTGTTCTAGTCGCTGACCTGGACGGGAACGAGCTCGGGGATGCAACGGGAATTTCCTAGAGAGTTGACGACGTCCTCGGCGGTCAATTTGCCCATCACCAGTGCCAAATTGCGCTTGAGAGTTGTTTGGACCGGGCTTGCGTCGATCCGCCGCACGTATTCCGCGGCTCGAGTACCGCGAACCACTTTGACCACAAATTTTGTGTTCTTCATTAGTCTCCTGTATTGCCTGGACGTTCTGCTGAGAAGGAGTCGCTCGACCGGTCAGAAGAGTAACGCGGAGGCGCGGAACCGGTTTTCAAATGCGGGTGAGTCAAATCAGCCGATACCGTTTAGATGACATTCGGTCGAGAATCGGCTCAGGAAAATCTGTATTTTCAGCCGATAATCGCCGGGCATCGGACCGGAAGTAAACTGGTTTCTATATGCGTAAGCGGCTTATTACTCCAACCCAAAGTACTGTTCGCTCACGCGGCGAAGGCTGGCTCGATGTCGAGCGTCGGGAAATTGTCCGCCAGTAGTGGAACTTCAGCCCTCCGGAGACCATCCGCGAGGTGGAGGAATATCAGGTTGAGCTCGCAAGCGTCACCATCCTCGAATTGATTATCGTCCCAAACGTGAGTGGCGGAAGCGCTCGCGCCTCGCTCAAGAGTCTGCACCTGTCTTGACTCGTGAACACGTTTTTTTCGTACTTCAAAAAAGAACTGCCCGGGCGCGAGCTCTCGCGCCGGGCAGCTTGTTGACCTCGGTTAGAGAGGTCGGACGTTTTCCGCCTGGAAGCCTTTGGGTCCTTTGGTCACGTCGAACTCGACCGTTTGTCCTTCTTGCAGGCTGCGAAAGCCGCCTGCCTGGATGGCCGAAAAATGCACAAACACGTCGTCGCTGGATTGGCGGCTGATGAAGCCGAAGCCTTTGGCGTCGTTAAACCATTTCACTGTTCCTTGTTCCATTGTGTTACCTGTTTTTATTTTGAATTTCTGCTGAGAAGAATCGCTGCGGGTGATAAGGGGTGGCGCTGGTTGGCGGGACCGACTTTCAACTGCTGGTGAATCGAACTTAGCTGATACTTATTGGATGTGCGAAGCCAGAAAAACGATTCAGTCTGAACGGCGGAGGCCGGTCTGGATCCAGAACACCACTGGGCAGGGTGTTTTCTGAAGAATCCTCCGTAGATCTTCGTCGGTGCATCTGCGGACGATTAGAATCCTGCCGGAGTTGCCAGTTCAATTCTCCACACGGGACCGCCGGCATAGAGCGGACCTTCCAATTTGACGAAAGCGGGGGCATCGCCAGTAAGAACCCACACGTGCGTGTCTGGAGGCTGTTTCCCCAAGAGAGGCGCCACCAACCCGGCTACACCTCCGATCTTTACCTTCACGACGTAGCGTACTGTTTCGTGTTTTGTGTTGCCACTTGCTATCGCTTTCTTGCCTTCTGGAAGGATCTCAAGTTTTACCACCCGCGGCTTTGGAGTCGTCGCCACCATGGATACTGTAGTTTGGGGCATATTTGGCTGGATGTGTTTCACGAGGGTAAACAACAATCCATTCGCGACATCGGGAGGCAGATCACGCCGCTCCTTCAGAACCTTCTCTTTGCCGTCCTGATCTTTATATCGGACCATGACTTGGCCCGAGGATGCTTCGACCGAGGTTTCCATGGGTTGCTTGAAGGACGGCCCACGCTGCACGAGATGATCGCTCAAAAGCCGGAAAGCGCCCCGCTGAGAGAATATGGCCGTGTCGTCATAGACCGAACCATCCTTAAAGCGAAAGATCAGACGGCTCGTCACCCGGTCACCCTCTGCGACTTGGGTCATTTCACCGTCTGCAAGGCGCTTGCCATCAAGGGTGCGCAGTGCCAGAAAGCCATGCATTAAGCCTTCCATGTGGCGGACGGGGACTTGATCAGCGGACACTAGTATCGGCTCAAATGGTGCGGCACAGGCCAGCAGGGTGGCCAGCAGCCTATAGCAGAAACGTCCTAACATTCCCCGTGTCATCGAGACCATTTGCAGCCGGGAAACCCAAGTCAAACCTAGCACGCGCTTATTCTTCCCGAAATACAGGAAATACTGAATATCCATGTATGCAATGACTCAGGATGAACGGGCGTCGCACTCGGAACCCAGAACTGACGTCAGGAGACCACTAGGAGACCTCACGGAAAGACCAAGCTGGGTTTCTACCCATTGACTAGGGAGACGGTTGTTTTCGTGCTGAATGTCCTGGCGTTCATCTCCATCGAACTGCGCGCGCGCTCCCTTAGACGATCCGATCATGCCCGGATTCGTCACTCAGCTTCCGGAAATCAACGCACTAGCTGACGGCAGCCCGGGATTTATTTGGCGTTTGCAGTCAGAGACGGGTGATAACATTTATTTGCGCCCGTATGACGATCCCTTGATTATTTTTCAATTTGTCCGTGTGGGAGTCAATCGATGCGCTGAAGCAATATGTCTACCGCTCGCAACGCGCGGCCGCGGTTCGGAACCGAAAACTATGGTTCGAAAAGATGGATACGGACCATTTTGCTCTGTGGTGGATTCCGGCGGGACACACTCCATCGGTTGAAGAAGCCAAGCAGAGACTACTGTATCGACAGGAACATGGGAACACCGCGCTAGCTTTCTCTTTTACGCATCCCAGTGAAATGCTACCGCAACCCGTCATAGATCTCCCTGATGAAAACCACATCACACTGCCCCTGAATTATGACGGCCGGATCGTCGCTTTGTGCTCCCGTTCAGAGCTGGGGGACTGCGGCCGCCAAACTCTGTTTCGGTGCCGGCAGAAGGGATTTCGCCTGTGGGCAACTTACGAAGGTGATGGAGTAAGATTTGGAAGCTTGGTGGCGGCGTCTGATTCCGGTGGGCACCGCGCCACCCGTTCATCGCTGCTCGGACGCGGCCGCCCGGGGCGGAGCTCGTCGTGCAGTCCCGCCACGCCCTGCTCCACGAACCGTCGCCGCCATTTGCCTACTGTAGCGTTGGTTAGTTCCCAACTGACGGGCGATCTCTCGGTTCATCTTCCCGGATGCGATCAGCAAAACGATCCGCACCCGAGTCACCAGCCCCGCCGGAAGCGAGCGGGAACTGGCCATGCTTTCCAGTTGTGCCCGCTGCTCCGCACTCAATACCAGCACCGCTTTCGGTCGTCCCATCGCCATAGGCACCTCCATTGTGCATCAGAGACGCCTATTTTCCTTGCAATACTAACGACATTTACTTATGGGACAGAACACTAGTCTCCTGTCCCAGAAATAAGTGAACTAAATCGTGCGGGGTTGCGTCTAAGATGTAGGAGGCTTAGATGCGAACCGGACGGCCCAAACAGGCATTGAGTTTGACCGAAGAAGAGCAAGATCGGCTCCAATCGCTGGCCCATCGGGCGCGCAGCCAGCCACTACTGGCTCGGCGCGCGCGAGTGGTGCTGGCATGCGGTGAAGGACTCGACAACAAAACCGTGGCGCGGAAAGTGCGTGCCTCGCTAGGCATGGTCGGCAAGTGGCGCGCGCGATTTGTGCAAGCTCGCCTGGAAGGACTGTATGACGAGCCGCGACCCGGGGCCCCGCGCCAGGTAAGCGATGCCCAGGTCGAGCAGGTGGTCGTTCAGACTTTGGAAAGCACGCCCCGAGGAGAGACCCATTGGAGCACGCGCGGCTTGGCCAAAGCCACCGGGCTCAGCCGGATGACGATCAGCCGGATTTGGCGCGCGTTCGGCTTGCAACCTCATCGTACCGACACCTTCAAACTGTCTCCCGACCCGTTACTGATCGAGAAGGTGCGCGACATTGTGGGCCTGTATATGAACCCGCCCGATCACGCCCTGGTATTGTGCGTGGATGAGAAGAGCCAAATTCAGGCGCTCGATCGCACCCAACCGCTGCTGCCTTTACGGCCAGGGCAACTCGAGCGCCGCACGCACGACTATAAACGTCATGGGACTACGTCGCTGTTTGCCGCGCTGGAATTGAAGACCAGCCGCGTGATCGCCCAACTGCACCGCCGCCATCGTTCCTCGGAATTTCGCAAGTTCCTCG
>QIAN01000550.1 GCA_003225005.1 Acidobacteriota bacterium
CTGCCGAGGCCGAACGCCTCCATCAGATGGGCCAGTGGTTGGCCGTCAACGGCGAAGCCATCTATGACAGCAAGCCAACGCTTTTCGGCCCTGAAGCTGGCGCGTTCAGCCCCACAGAGAAGGACAAGAAGGGCAACCCCAAGTTCATCCCTTCATGGAACTGGCGCTCCACCACCAAGGCCGACAAGATTTATATTGAGATCTTTGCTTGGCCTGGCAGCGGCTCCTTCCACCTCGTCCAACCACCCCACAAGGTCACCAGCGCTTACCTACTCGCCGACTCCACTCACAAGCCTCTGAAGCTGATACAGAGCGGCGACAGCGTGGACGTGCAACTGCCCACTAAGGCACTCGACCCCATTGCCACGGTCCTAGTCCTCAATACATCGAAATAAGCCGGATGTGCAGCCGGCTCATCCCAAAACCACGTAATCGGTTCCTGGACTCACGCGTCGGATCTTACGAGCCCTGCAGAATTGCCCGGACTGGATTCAGCCGCCGCCTGAACTCGCGCGCGGGCTAATTTTTGGCGGGCGTTAGCCATAAAAATCCATCCCTTTTTTCGCGATATCCGATCGTAAAAGGGCCCGTCCGGACCATGATTACTCCGGTAGTACTCCGGCCAATTCTCTGCGACTTTTTCACATTCTTCACAGCTTCTACACAATTTCAGGGGCCGCGCGTACGCCAAATATAGAAAGCTATCGGGGAAATCCTGTACTCGCATACCACGGGATGGGCAGTGCGGGGGCCGCAGGTTCGCGCAAGCGCCATCTGGACCGAATCTTACAGGGTGCGGTGCGAGTGGATACGGAAAGGCCGCTCGCAAGACTGGCACATTCCTGTATTCCAGTCAGTGGATTCACGTTCTAAAGTGCTACCAGTCAGAATTAAGAAAGTGAGCTCGATTCGATGGCCACTAGAAATAATTCACATCAAAACGCTTCGTCTGCCGAGGATTTGCGGCAGGTCTTTGAAACGGCCGTGGTGGAAATTCACCAGCCAGATCTAATCAGACGCCGCCTCCCTATCCTGCGGCGCCACCGTCAGGCTGCCGCATTGAATTGTCACGACGGCAGGGAAAAGCGTGCGGTATCAGATGCGGCTCAGGCCTTGGCTCAACTGTGGAAGCTTTCACCATTTTCAGCGCGCTAAGGGAGGCTTTTCCATGACTCGAACACTCGCCTCGTTTCTGCTTCTTTTTTGGATACTGGGACTCAGCGTGCACCTGACCGGGATGATCCACCTATTCATGCTGATCGCCGTCGTGGCGCTGGGCTGCGATCTGCTGAGCAAACCCTCCCCGGGGACAAACCCTCCGCCGCGGGTAGAGGACGATCTTATTCTTTAGGCCTCTGCTTTCAGCCTGCCCGGCGGCGGTTCTTCTTCATGCCCGCGAGTTCATCGTCAAATAATTAAGCACCTGGGTTGCTTTTACCTAGAAGCGAAAGAAAAGCAGGGTGCATGGCGACTTTTCCTCGCCGCACACCCTGCTTGGGGCAGTGCTGGAAAACACACTTAATGGAACAAACTAGTTCAGGCTTTGTACTCGAACAATGCAGGTATTTCTGCAACGATCCCAGAAAATCCCCTAACCCTGTCACGCTGACCTCCGATTACCTCTCAGCGCGCTCGGCGACGAGAGGACGCAGTATCCTCATCGTCGACCTGCTGACTTCGCTGGGGGCTCTTGGACGGAGCTTTCGCTTTGTCGACTGTCTTTTTGCCGGCGTCTTTGACATTGCCCAGGCGTTCTGAATCTTGCCTTCCGCCTGTTTTCATGGTTCCGTGCACTCCCTTTTTCTCGTCCCCCGTCCACTCCCCGGCTTGACGTTCAATCCTTCCGGCTACGTCCTTAACCTTGCCTCTTACCTGATCTTCATTCATCACACCTCTCCTCTTACTAAGTTTGCGCTGCTTTGTCAGGCAATAGACTCGGGTGCCGGACGACGGCACGATCTTCGCCCGGCACGCGTCTTTCTTCGAGAATCAGATTTATCTCCTAGTTAGGTGCGCCGACGCCGTTTTTGCGATGTGCATCCCTATCGATCTAAAAGTAAGGCATTATTCCAGGGAAGAAGTATCGGGAAAAGGCTGTAGAAATCGCCGACAACCTATTCCCCTGCGAATGAATTCGACGCAGCCCTGCCGGCGGACGGCAAGTCAGAAAATCTGAACGATCCCGTTTCGTATGGCATACAGCGTTAGATCCGCAACCGAGTGCAGGTCAAGTTTCCGCATGAGATTTGTCCGGTGGGTCTCTGCAGTCTTCACGCTGAGCTTGAGGGCGACTGCTACTTCCTTGCTGGTCTTGCCTTCGGCGAGGAGTTGAATCACTTCCCGCTCTCGCGGGGTCAAAACGGCTTTTACCGAGGGCTGGCCCTCTTTTTCCTGATGCAGGTACCCGTTCAATACCATTTGTGTCACCCTGGTCGTGAAGAACGTTCTCCGATGCTGCAAAGCGTCGACAGCGGCGACCAGATCTCGCGCTGCGTCTGATTTGAGTACAAAACCGCGTGCCCCGGCTGCCAAGACTTCGCGCACCACTTGCTCGGCGTCGTGCATAGTTAGAATCAGAATCCTGATCGCCGGCGACATTGCCAGAATCTGTCGTGCCGCGTCCAGGCCGTTCAAATTGGGCATTCCAATGTCGAGCAGAGCGATATCTGGCTTGGAGTTGTTGGCAAGCTCGACGGCTTCACGTCCGTCCTTGGCCTCGGCGCATACTTCCCACCCAGGATGACTCTCCAGTAAAGCCCGGATTCCTTGTCTCGCGACTTCGTGGTCGTCAGCAATCAGGATTCGAAGTCCGCTCATGCTTCACCTCGTAACCCGGGAGCCGCAATCTTGCGCTCTCAGGCCCGCGCTATGAAACCGTTCCGTTATTGGCTCCCATTGATCAGCGGCAAGAAGCCGGTATTTCAAACACTTGCCGGCAACGAAGCTTAAAAGCACCGAGACTGCCAAATTCTTATGCTTGAGGTGCCGATGCTTAGGTGCGCGCTGTAAGGTAAAGGGTGTAAGTTTTTCCAGTTTTGTTGTGCCAATCTACGCAGCGGCTCTCGCGAACAGTAGCGGCGGGGCTTCAAGGATTTTCTCGATTTGGTGCAAGGGGAAAGAGGGGACCTCATCTTGACGCCCTGCTCGGCATTCGATGGAGGGGCAGATTCTCGGAATTTACCCTTCCGCATTTTTCCATTAGGGACCCGGCCGCCATTCAATTTAGTCCTCAGGTGTTTCCTGTAGTTGCGCGGTTGATTACAACGCGGTCTCGCTCCTTCATCACCAAGCCACCTTCGACCGTCCCCCATATTGTTATGCTGCCGATCGAGGCTTCCAAAGCGTGGACCATGAAAAGACCTGTAAAGAAGAGGGGGTGAAGCAGGTCAGCATTCCCCAACGCGGTGGGCAGAAAACTCCCCGGCGCCAAGCCTACGAGAAGACTCCCGCCTTCAAGCAAGGCCAGCGTTTTCGTTCCGGCATCGAAGGGCGCATCTCGGTTCTGTTCCGCGGCCGTGGCATGAAGCGTTGTCGCGCCAAAGGACGAGAGCGTTTTGAGGTGTTCGTGGGAGCGGCGGTGTTGGCCAACAATCTCCTGCGCATCGCCGCTCTGCTGGTGGAAAAGAAAAAGAAAAAGAAAAACTTCCACAGATCGAAGGCAGCCGCCTGAACGAAGTTCCTCTTTGCTTCCTCGTCTTTCCGTGGCAGTTGTGTCCTTCTTAGTCGTTCATTCCGCGCAAAACCGGCCACTGTAGGCCCTACCAGCTACGCCACTAACCGCTATACTCCCGTTGATAACCCATATAGCACCGCAAGTTTCTCGTCGGAACTCCATCTCTGTGGCAAAAACACATTTTTGCAGCAGAAACTAGCTAGATAAGAAAAGTTCTGCTGGTGATTACCGATGGGCAAGACAACATGAGCCAGGAACCTCAGCGATCACCCAAAACCGGCCAATGAGTATCACCTGAAAACCGGCCAACGAGAGCGGCGTCTGGGACATTGACACCCGCGGAGGCTTGTAGC
>QIAN01000548.1 GCA_003225005.1 Acidobacteriota bacterium
CATCTCAATGGCCGTTTTGAGGACTATTGGGAGGAACGCCGCGAGGCTCTGGCGGCTTGACATCCACTTCTATGTCGCCCGCCCCCTCACCGGGTGCACATGGTGCCGTGGAAAATGGGATGCCCAAGCCCTTCGGCTCTGCCCCGCAGGCTGCTTCGCAAAGGACACGAAGATTGTGGGGGGCGGGCCGCCGAACCGCCCACGGGGCGAAGATCCATGGGTGCCCCACCTTGGGCTAACTGGTCTGCGCCACCACGAGTGAGCTGCGCCACCAAAGCGAGCAGCCCGATACACCTGGGCCACCGCCCCTTCCTTCGGTTCCGGCCAGGGCAAGCTAAGCGAGGGCGGTTGTCCCCCATGGGCGGTGGCGGGCGCTGAATCACACTTATCCCTTGACACCCCTTGCCCAAAACCATTAACCTTTCCCGTAGCCGACCGACCGGTCGGTTTGGAGTTCGCTTCCGGCCCTCATGAGCTTCAGGGGCCCGTGAGCGCACATCCCCAACAAGCAAGGGCTTTGCTTCCTCCCCTTGTGCACGAGAGGAGAACGCTGGTGGCTACAATTTTTTACGAACACGACGCTAATCCCGATGCCCTCATGGGCAAAACCATTGCCATCCTAGGCTACGGCAGCCAGGGTCACGCGCAGGCGCAGAATCTGCGCGATAGCGGATACAAAGTGATTGTGGGGCTTGATCCCGCGCGGCCCAGCGCACAGCAGGCGCGAGCCGACGGCATGGTGGTGGTGGCGCCGGACGAAGCCGCCAAGCGCGCCGACTGGATTCACATGCTCACCCCGGATGAGACCCAGGCGGCGGTGTATGAGCAGTTCATACAGCCGTATCTGCATCCGGGCAAGGTGCTGGGTTTCTCGCACGGCTTCAGCATTCATTTCAAGACGATCGCCCCGCCGAGCGATGTGGATGTCGTCATGATCGCGCCGAAGAGTCCCGGGCACCTCCTGCGCCGGGTATACAGCGAAGGGCGCGGCGTGCCGTCGCTGATTGCCATCCAGCAGGATTCGAGCGGGCGGGCGCATGAGTACGCGCTGGCCTACGCGCACGGTATTGGCTCGACTCGTGCGGGCGTGTTGCAGACTACGTTCAAGGAAGAGACTGAGAGCGATCTGTTCGGCGAGCAGGCGGTGCTGTGCGGCGGGCTGACTTCGCTGATCAAGAAGGGATTCGAGACGCTGGTCGAGGCCGGCTACGCGCCCGAAATTGCTTACTTTGAGTGCCTGCATGAGATGAAGCTAATTGTGGATCTGATTTATGAAGGTGGGCTGGGACGGATGCGGCACTCGATTTCGAACACGGCCGAGTACGGAGATCTTACGCGCGGTGAGCAAGTGGTGGGGGACGCGACGCGGGCTGCGATGAAGAGAACGCTGGCCGACATTCAGAACGGAACGTTCGCGCGGGAGTGGATCAAGGAAAACAAAGACGGTGGGTACAACTTCGCGTCCCTGCGCGAAAGAGAGCAGCAACATCCGATCGAGATTGTGGGAGCGCAGCTGCGGGGCATGATGAGCTGGCTGCCCAAAGAGGGAAAGAAGCCGAAAGAACCTACCAAACAGGTCGTGAATGCTTAAGGGAGCTGACATCGTTTTGCAGTGCCTGCGGGCTGAAGGGGTAGACCTGGTATTCGGGTATCCCGGCGGCGCGATCATGCCCTTGTATGACGCGCTCGAAGGCAGCGGCGTGCGGCATATTCTTACTCGACACGAGCAGGGAGCGGTGTTTGCGGCCGAGGGCTACGCGCGCGTTACCGGAAAAGTCGGCGTGGCCATGGCCACGAGCGGGCCGGGGGCGACAAATCTGGTGACCGGCATCGCCGACGCCAAGATGGATTCGGTTCCGCTGGTATGCATCACAGGGCAGGTGCGGACGGCGATGATTGGCACGGATGCGTTTCAGGAAACTGACGTCTTTGGCGTGACCTTGTCACTGACCAAGTGGAGCCGGCTGGTACGCACGGTTGATGAGATCGCGGAAGTGATTGCCGAAGGATTCTATTGGGCGCGCAGTGGGCGGCCAGGGCCGGTGGTGATCGACATTCCGACCGACCTGATGAAGGCGAAGAAGGAATTTTCAGGGCCGGTGAAGTTTACCCCTCCCGACAAGCCTGCGCCGGTCGAAGCGGTCAGTTCGATCACCGACACGATTGTGGCCATGTTGCAGCAGGCGAAGAAGCCGGTTGCGCTGGTGGGCGCCGGAGCGAAGCTTTCAGGTGCGACCGACCAACTGCGGCAGCTGCTCGACGGATTGAACATTCCGACGTTTGCAACTGTGCATGGGCTGGGCGCGGTACTGCCAGAGTCCCCTTATTACCTGGGCATGGTGGGCATGCACGGAACACGGGCGGCGAACATGGCGTTGCATGAAACCGATTTGCTGCTGGTGTTTGGAGCGCGGCTGGATGATCGTGTCACCGGCGATCCCACGCGATTTGCGCCGGAGGCGAAAATCGTCCACTTTGAGATTGATCCGGCGCAGCTCGATCGGGTGCGCGCCTGTGAGCTGCCGGTGATTGGTGATTTGGCGGAAACGATTCCGGCATTTCAGGCACAGCTTAGCAAGGCTTCGCTTCCCGACTGGAATCCTTGGCGGGCCGTGGCTTGCGGGCCGGAGCGGGCGAAACTCGATCTGACCGGGCTGGCGCAGCCGACCATCCGCTTTCTTGATGAGCTCTTTCGCCGTTTACCTCAAGACAGCGTGGTGATTGCGGACGTGGGCCAGCACCAGATGTGGGCGGCGCAACGGTATCAGTCGTCGTCGCCGAGAGGCTTCATTACTTCGGGCGGGCTGGGTGCGATGGGTTTTGCTTTGCCGGCGGCGGTGGGAGTGCAACTGGCGAAGCCGGAAACTTGCGTGCTGTGCGTTTCCGGCGACGGCGGATTCCAGATGAATATTCAGGAACTGGCCACCGTACACCGGCTTGCTCTGCCCATCAAGTTGGTGATCGTGGACAACAAATATCTGGGCATGGTGCGGCAGTGGCAGCAGCTGTTCTACCAGCGCAACTATGCCGAGACGGATTTGAGTGATAATCCGGATTTCGTGGAGATTGCCAAGGCTTACAAGATTCACGCCTGGCGGCTCAATGAGGACGCGTTGCGGGAGTATCCGGTGTCGGACGAGACGGGGGATTTGCTCGAGAGCTTCCTGCGCTCGCCGGAGCCGGAGTTGCTGGTATTCGATTGCCATCCCGAGGCGAATGTTTATCCGATGGTGCCGGCGGGAGCGGCGTTGTCGGAGATGTTGTTTGAAGAAGAGTGAGCCCGCCATCGAGAGCGTGGTAGGAACTCCTCTCGATGCCGGGAGCAGCGGGCAGGAGAAAGGCATCCCCTGCGGCAGGCCCAGGGCACGCTTTTTACTGCGTGGCAGTTTGCTTTGCTCACTGCCACTCCGCTCAGGATGACAAGTCTTAAACGGGGAGCGAACCATTATGCAAGTCTTTCACATTCGTTATCGCAATACGCAGGGAACGTTGATGCGTATTCTGAATGCGGTTTCGCGGCGCGGTCTTGATTTGCCTTCCGTGCAGGCGCAGGCGGCGGAGCGCGATCACAGCGTCTCGTTGGTGCTTGAGGTGAATCCGAGGCAGATGGGCCAGCTTTACCGCGAGTGGTATTCGATTGTGGATGTGACCGATGTGCGTTCGAGCGCGGCCCTCAGGGAGCAGGGCGAGGGCGGGCCGACGTGGACCGGGCCGCATCCGCCAGCTGCGGAGAGCGCTAACGGGCAATCGGCGAGGGCCTTGCTGGCGTAGGATTCCTCTGCGTTCTCCGCGGATTTTCTTCGCGTCCTCTGCCCTAGAAGACCTAATCGCAGAGTTCGCTGAGAACAGCGCAGAGGGCACGGAGGCTTAGTCCCCGGTTCTTGGACTTCCTGGTTTATTTCTGTCGTACATCCAAGACTTGCCGTAGTTTCCCGACACATCTTTGACGGCGTGGGCCTCAACTTCGTAATCTTCCTACATCTATGAACCTCAAGCATCGCAGCCGTGAGATTACTGACGGGCGCGACCGCGCCCCGTCGCGTGCCATGTTTAAAGCCATTGGCTTTACCGACGCGGACCTCCGTAAGCCGCTGATCGGCGTAGCCAATACGTGGATCGAGACCATGCCTTGCAATTTTCACTTGCGGCGGCTCTCGGCCAAGGTGAAGGACGGAATCCGCGAGGCGGGCGGCACTCCGATGGAGTTCAATACCATTGCAATTTCCGACGGCGAGACCATGGGTACAGAGGGAATGCGGGCGTCGCTGGTCAGCCGCGAATTGATTGCCGACTCAATTGAACTGGTCTGTCGCGGACAACTGTTTGACGCCGTGGTGTGCGTGGTCGGCTGCGACAAGACGATTCCGGCGGCGGCCATGGCGCTGGCACGGCTGAATCTTCCCGGGCTCGTGCTTTATGGAGGAACGATCGCGCCCGGAAGTTATCGCGGGAAGGATGTGACCATCCAGGATGTTTTTGAAGCCGTGGGAGCGAACGCGGCGGGCAAGATCACAGACCAGGAATTGCACGAGTTGGAGAACGTGGCATGTCCGGGAGCAGGTGCGTGCGGCGGACAGTATACGGCGAACACGATGTCTACCGTGATGGAGATGCTCGGCTTGTCGCCGATGGGATTCAATAGTGTGCCGGCCATGGACCCGCAGAAGGATCAGATTGCGTTCGATTGCGGCAAGGTCGTGCTGAACCTGCTGCAAAGGGAAATTCGGCCGCGAGATATTCTCACCCGCGCCGCATTTGAGAATGGGATTGCAGCAGTAGCCGCGACTGGTGGATCGACCAACGCGGTGCTGCATCTTCTAGCGATTGCGCGCGAGGCGGGCGTGGAGCTTCAGATTGATGATTTTCAAACAGTCAGTGAGCGCACTCCGCTGTTGGCAGATCTAAAACCTTCCGGCCGTTTTGTGGCTACGGACATGCACCGCGCAGGTGGCGTGCGGCTGCTCACGCGGCGGCTGCTCCGGGGGAAGCATCTGCACCCCAAGACACTCACTGTGACCGGCCTCAGCATTTCGGCGGAAAGCGAGCGTGCGATGGAGACTCCGGGGCAGGAAGTCATTGCTCCATTGGAAAAACCCCTGAAGAAGACGGGTGGGCTCGTAATCTTGAAGGGCAATATTGCACCTGAGGGCTGCGTGGCGAAGATCAGCGGCCACGAGCGATTGCAGCATCGCGGCCCGGCGCGGGTCTTCGAGTCGGAAGAAGATGCTATGGCAGCGGTGACCGGCAAGAAGATTCGAGCGGGCGACGTCGTGGTGATCCGTAATGAAGGCCCCAAGGGCGGTCCGGGCATGCGGGAGATGCTCAGCGTGACGGGGGCGATTGTGGGAGAGGGGTTGGGAGAGACGGTCGCGCTCTTGACCGATGGCCGCTTTAGTGGCGCTACGCATGGGCTCATGGCGGGGCATGTCTCGCCAGAAGCTGCGCTGGGCGGCCCGATCGCGGCGGTGCGCGATGGCGACATGATTCGGTTCGACGTGAACCAGCGCAAGCTGGAGGCCGAGATCAGCGATGAAGAGATTCGACGGCGCATGAGCGCATGGAAACCGCCGCAGCCGCGCTATCCTACGGGCGTGTTCGCGAAATATGCTGCCCTGGTCTTGTCGGCGTCGGAAGGCGCTATTACGAAGCCGCAGCTTTAAAAACAGCGCAACTTCTTCCTGCCGTGACGACTCTATAACAAGAAATATTCATGGCGAGGATACTTATGCGACGATTCCCCTGTTTCCGCGGCCTGACACTTGCAGTTGTGGTCCTTCTTCCGATCGCGCTTCCAGCCGTAGACACGAATTTTCATAATGCGCCGGACTCGGCCAAGGCGCTCAAGGATCCGGTGGAAGGCCAACCGCAAGCCATGGAAGAGGGACGACGGCTGTATGCACGCAACTGCCTCTCTTGTCATGGCAAGAATGGACAGGGCTCGGGCAATGTGCCCTCGCTGGCTGATGCGAAGTTAGATTCCGTGCCTGCCGGCGAAGTGTTTTGGTTCATCACAAAAGGCAGCAAGAAAAATGGTATGCCGTCGTGGGCTCTCTTGCCGGAGCGGCAGCGGTGGCAGATCGTCACCTTCGTGCGGTCACCGGAACTGTTGAAGGCTGCGGCGAACCGGCATCCGCCGGCTCCGGGGGGCACCGCCGCAAGCCTGAAGGCGCCACCGCCACAACCCCCGTTCGCCGATTTCCGATACGAAAAACCGGGAACGACGCGGAAGATCACTGTGAATGATCTTCCCCAACCGTACGCAACGAAATCGGCGGAAAGTGGTGCCGATGTAGTTGCGCGACCGGCGAATGTGTGGCCCATCGCGCCTGCAGGTTTCAAGGTTGAGCAATATGCGACTGGCCTGGATAGTCCGCGCTTGTTACGGACTGCTCCCAATGGCGACATCTTCCTCGCGGAAAGCAGTGCCGGACGCATTCGCGTTTTTCGTGGCCTGACTTCCGACGGTAAGCCTGAGCAGATGCAGATGTTCGCCAGCGGACTGAAGCGCCCTTACGGAATCGCGTTGTACCCCCCGGGAAAAAATCCTCAATGGATGTATGTCGGCAACACCAACGAAGTTGTACGCTTTCCCTACCGTGACGGCGATTTGAAGGCGAGCGGCCCGTCGGAGCATATCGCCGATTTGCCTGCCACCGGTGGACATTGGACGCGCTCGATTGAATTTTCTCCGGATGGAAAAAAGATGTTTGTTGCAGTGGGCTCGGAGTCGAATGATGACGACACCGATACCAATCCGCAGGAGAAAAATCGCGCCGACATTTTGGAATTCAATCCTGACGGCTCGGGGATGAAGGTCTATGCCTATGGCATTCGCAACGCGGGTGGCGGGCTGGCAATCCATCCTCAAACCGGCGAGTTGTGGTGTTCGGTGAACGAGCGCGACGCGCTCGGTGACAACCTGGTGCCGGATTACATTACGCACGTCCAGGAAGGCGGCTTCTATGGGTGGCCATGGTGGTACATCGGTGCGCATCAGGATCCCAGACAAACGGGTAAACATCCCGAACTGAAAGACAAGGTCATCGTACCGGACGTGCTGCTGCAAGCGCACAACGCATCGCTGCAGCCGACGTTTTACGAGGGCAAGCAATTTCCCGCGGAATATCGCGAGGACATTTTCGCCGCCGAGCACGGCTCGTGGAACAGGTCGGTGCGCGCGGGATATGAAGTCATTCGCGTGCCCTTGCATCAGACCGGTCACGCCAGCGGCGAATACGAGGATTTCGTCACCGGCTTCGTGTTGCCGGATGGCGGTGTTTGGGGGCGGCCGGTAGGCATCACTGTCGCTTCCGACGGCTCACTGCTGGTGAGCGACGATGGTTCCAACTCGATCTGGAGAATCAGCTATACGGGGCAGTGAAGGAGAACAGATGAGGTCAACCTCGCAGAGCTCACCGGCCCTGCGCGTCGGCGCGGTGGTTCATTTGTCACGTAGGGCTGTGAAGTGTTAGCGTGCAAGGATATGCGGCGGAGCGTCGCCCGTTTCGTGCTTTCCGTAGCGGTTTGGAGCTTCCTCGCTCCGTTGGCCTTGGGAATAACGGGAACGGCCCCTTCCGCGTGTTGTCGCCGAAACGGCAAGCACCACTGCATGTCGGGAACCTCCGACATGTCGGGAATGTCGACAGATGACCTTCCTGGTCTTCGAGCCGATTCTTCCGATTGTCCGTATCGTTCGCAGATCGCCACGCGCAGCGACATAGCGCGGCCACAGGTCCCGGCAGTCTCCACACTCCGACGGCCATCTACGAGCTTTGTCGCCGTAGTCGATAGCTTCATTTTCGAGCCATTGCTCGTCACCTGCAATTCGCAGCGCGGCCCACCCGCCTTCGGCTCCAGCCAACTCTGAATTAACGAACTACCCAATTCCTGCTGTCGAACTCTGACGCTGGGAATTTCTCCGGCACGGTTCAGGCTGACTCGCTGAGCCAGATTCTTCAAGGCTCGCTCGGCAACTCAGTTTTCTGGTGGACAGCCTCCGGCTTCTTCGTCCGCACTGCTGTGGTGCCTTCGACAGAATCGCCGGGTGCTGCTGGACCTCGAGTACAAAGCGCCGGAATAGGAGCAAGTAGATGCACAGAATTGCCCTCTTATCGAGTGTTGTGGTCCTCATGAGTTCCATCGCCGTCGCGACCATCTTCGGATCGGTTCGAGGCATCGTTCACGATCCCCAGCACCGTCCGACTCAAGGCGCCATGGTGGTGCTGCGGTCGAAATCGTCCGAATGGACCAAGAGCGTCAACACTGATGCCAATGGCGAGTTTGCCTTCAACGCTGTGCCTCTCGGCGACTACACTGTCGGCGTTAGAAGTCCCGGATTTGTTGAGGCAGTGCAGGGCGTAGTCGTTAACTCCGGTACGGAGCCCGTGATCCACTTTCAGTTGAACTTGGCAGGGGCAAAAGAAACCATAAACGTCTCCGGCGCACCGGTGGTTGCGCCAACTGATTCAGCCACGCCTCTCACTCTGGTTGACCGCCAGGACATCGGACGCGCGCCGGGAGCATCCCGCAGCAACAGCCTTGCCATGATCACGGATTTTGTTCCTGGCTCCTATGTCACTCACGACCAGCTGCACATTCGCGGCGGCCATCAGACAAGCTGGCTGGTGGACGGCGTTCCCGTGCCGAACACAAACATTGCGTCCACCCTCGGCCCGCAGCTTGACCCCAAAGACATTGACTACATGGAAGTCCATCGTGGAAGCTACAGCGCGGAATTTGGGGACAGGACTTATGGCGTGTTCAATATCGTCCCTCGCACCGGTTTCGAACGCAACAACCAAGCCGAGCTGTTTCTCAGCGGGGGAAGCTTTTACCAGGGCAATGCGCAGCTGAACTTTGGGAGTCACACGGAGCGCTTTGCCTACTACGCCAGCGTGAACGGAAATCGAAGCGATCTGGGTTTACAGACGCCTGTTCCGGAGGTGGTTCACGATGCCGCCAATGGGTATGGAGGCTTTGGCTCTCTGATTTTCAACCTCAATCCTTCCAACCAGCTCCGCTTCATTACCTCGTTGCGCAAGGACTACTATCAAATTCCTTACGATCCCAACCCGAACGATATCGAGAACGCTCCCATTGCTGCGAACGACTTCTCGGCGCAGTACCCAAGCATCGGGCTCCGTGATGGTCAGCATGAGGGCGACGCCTTTGTGAACTTTTCCTGGGTCCGCACCTTCAACTCGAAAACCCTGCTGACCATTTCGCCTTTCTACCATTACAACAGCGCCAACTACGACAGCCCGCCAAACGATGTGCCGATTGCTTCCACCGACCATCGCGCTTCGACCTACGCCGGAGGCCAGGTAAGTTTCAATGCCAATTTCACGAGAAACAGTCTGCAGATGGGGTTGTACAGCTTCTACCAGCATGACAACGGGCTCTTTGGCGCAATCTTCAACGACGGCAGTGGAAATCTGCCGGTTACCGATGCTGAGCATCCCTCGGCTAGCCTGGTGGCGTACTTTTGGGATGACAAATTCAAGCCGCTCTCGTGGCTGACTCTTTCCGCCGGTATTCGCCCCACCCACTTTTCTGGCGGAGTTACCGAGAACGCGATCAGTCCGCGTTTTGGCGCCGCTATAAACATCCCGCGTCTCCAGTGGACGTTTCGCGCCTTTTACGGACACTACGATCAGGCGCCGCCGTTGATTGCCGTTTCCGGCCCCTTACTTCAGTTCTGCAGCACCAATAATTGCGGGTTCATTGCGCTTCACGGTGAGCGCGATGAAGAGCACCAGTTTGGTGCAACCATTCCTTATGGGGGATGGACGCTTGACATCGACAACTTCAAAACCAATGCTCATAATTTCTTCGACCATAGCTGCATCGGGTCTGGAGCTTGCTTTCCCATCACAATTGACCGCGCCGTAATCCGCGGTTGGGAAGTTGCGCTACGCTCGACCCGCATCGCTCACCGTGCACAGCTTCATCTGGCGTATTCGAATCAAGTCGCGGAAGGTGCGCTGCCCATTACGGGCGGTTTGACGAACTTTTCGCCGCCCAGTTCGTTATTTCCCCTTGATCACGATCAGCACAATACCCTTAACCTCGGTGGCGATGTGGTTCTTCCCTGGCGAGCCCATGCCTCGACAAACGTTTACTACGGCTCGGGGTTCAGCAATGCCTTTCCGGAGCGTCCGTATCCAGGGAACCATTTGCCGCAACACACAACTTTCGATCTTTCCCTGGGCAAGGATTTCGGCGATCGATTCTCCGCATCGCTACACGCCCTGAATGTGGCCAATCGTCGAGTGGACCTCGACAATAGCCAGACTTTTGGCGGTTTCCACTGGAATGCGCCACGAGAGATTTATGCTGAGTTTCGCTATCGATTCCATTATTGAGCGCCAAGACGGTTTTTTTTGACGGGGGCAGGATGACAGCATCATGAAATATTCACTCGCCGAACAGAGTCATTTTGATCGCCGCCGCCGTGATTCCGCGTGCTTCCGCATCGCTCACCCCGCTTGAGTTATCTAACACAACATGACCAAGGGATTGACAGTTTCCGTCCTGGATCTGGTCGGGATGCACACCGGCGAGCCCGCAGGCAGCGCCATAGCTCGATCGGTGGACTTAGCCCAGCACGTAGAGCGTTTGGGCTACAACCGCTTCTGGCTGGCAGAACATCATTCGATCGAAGGGCTGGCGTGCTCGGCGACGCCTGTGTTGATCGGCCATGTCGCGGCCGCCACGAACACGATCCGCGTAGGCAGCGGTGGCGTCATGTTGCCCAACCACGCTCCCCTGGTGGTGGCAGAGCAGTTCGGAACACTCGAAGCGCTATATCCCGGACGAATCGATTTGGGCCTAGGGCGAGCCCCCGGGGGCGACTTCCAGACCATGCGGGCGCTGCGGAGGGATTTGCATCAGACCGGAGATGAGTTTCCCGCATTGCTGCAAGAGTTGCGTACCTACCTCGGGACACCAAAGCCCGGGCAAGCGGTGAAAGCGATTCCGGGACAGGAAAGCAATGTCCCGATCACCCTTCTGGGTTCGAGCGGCTTCAGCGCCCAACTGGCCGGGACGCTGGGCCTGCCATTCGCTTTTGCGGCGCACTTCGCTCCGGAGTATCTGGGCGCGGCCGCGCGCCTGTACCGCGAGCGTTTCCGCCCGAGCGACGTGTTGCGCAGGCCCTACATGATGGTAGCGGTGCAGGTGATTGCGGCGGAGACCGATGCCGCGGCGCGCCGCTTGTTTACAACTCCCCAGCAACGATTCCTGCGACTGATCCGCAACCAGCCGGTGGAATTGTTGCCGCCGGTCGATTCGATGGAGGAATTATGGGATGATTTTGAGCGGGCCGCGGTGGAGACCAAACTGAGCGCCGCCATAGTGGGATCGAACCCGACGGTCAAAACGGGCCTGGAAAAGCTGGTGTCTGAAACCGCAGCCGATGAGCTACTCGTGGTGACCGACACTTACGACCATGCCGCCCGTCTGCGATCCTATGAACGACTGGCCGCAGTTGCAAAGGAGCTCGGCGTAGCGGCCTGAACTGGAGACCCGAAACCCAAGACGTAAGACCTACGAGTGAAAACCGAGAACTTCGCGTCTCTCACTGGCGAAAAAGATCCCTTGATCACTTCAAAGACATTGTTCCGTACCACAGCTGTACGAGTACCCGCCTGCCGAGAACAGCCAGTCCAACGCTGAGGAGCGTGCCGATAAGGAAGTATTCCGCAAATCATTCCTTCAACTCCGGAAATCTTGCGATCGACTCTCCCGTAAGAATCAGTCCTACCATGGAGGAAGACTGAACCGGTATTGCCGTCACGACCAGAACCCGTTCCAAGCGACCGATCTACATCCCGGCGTTTTTGCCCTGTTCTGCAGTCTGGCCCGGCTCTTGCATTCCGGCCGTGAGATTACGAGTCAAATAACGAATGAGATATCGGCCTGCGAAAACAACGGCCACGTAGACCATTCCCGCCTCAAGAACTCCGTCTCCGGTCGCTGCAGGACCAGCTGAACTGGGATTTCAAAGTCTCCCAGCTCGGCCGAATAAGGAACCACGCCTGGCAGACAATGGTGCAGAACGTGCAGCCCTTGATCAAGAATTAAAGACAGAAGCCGAATCCGCCACTCTTGCAGTACTCACCAGTCGTTGCTGTGCCCGCGACGCCCAGAATTAAGAACAACCAGTGAACAGCCCCGTGCGCAAGATATACACGACTTGCTTGGTGCCTACCTCGCCCCATACCCGACGACTGGAGCGGAAAGCCGCCTAGAAGGTGTGCCAATAAACCGCAAGGCACAATTTGTGCAAGGGTTGCGTATTATTGTGCAATTCTCAACATTTGCACCCTATCGTGCATTTGGGAAAATAAGTCTCAATCACGCGCTCCATCGCTTGATTCAGCGGATCGATCAATATCTGCATGCCACATTCGCGGCTAGGCCGCTGACCTACCTTGGCCGTATGCCTCCTTCAATTTGGCAATATCAAACTTTTTCATTTTGAGAAACGATTCGGTCACTCGTGCCAACCTCGTGTCGTCTTTATCCCTCAGCATCTCGTCCATGACGGTGGGAACGATCTGCCAAGAAAGGCCGAACTTGTCTTTCAGCCACCCGCACTGTTCTGCCTTCCGATCTGCCGAGAGCTTCGACCAGAAGTAATCGATTTCTTCTTGGGTATTGCAGTGCACCATGAACGAAATCGCTTCGTTGAAAGCGAACTTGTGTGCGCGAGCGCTGTCCATAACTGCAAAGCCCTGGCCTTCCAGCGCAATGCTGGCATGCTTTATGGTTCCAGCTTTGTCTGGCTCTTCATTCTTGCCGTAGCGAAGAATATGGCCAACCTTTGCATTGTGGAATACCCACGCGTAGAAATTGATCGCCTCTTCTGCTTTTCCATACTGCTCGCCAACAAACATGAGCGTCGGGGTGATCTTCTGTTTGATTTCACGGTCGCCCATGAACATCACCTGCCAGGAAAGCCCGTATCGGTCCTGTGTCCATCCATATTTCTCACTGAACGGGTATTCGCCGAGCTCCATGAGCGCCGAACCCCCTTTTGAAAGTTCATTCCACAATGCATCGACTTCATCTTTCGTCTCGCACCCAACCAGAAACGATACGGCCGGAGTGAACTTGAACAGCGGACCTGCGTTGATGAGCCTGAACTCCTGCCCCAGAAGCTCAATGGTCACAAGATCCACCGTGTCGGAAGGGGTGTTGTGAAGCGTCGCCGTATTCTTGATCTCCGAATCCTTGAAAATGGATGTGTAGAACTCGGCTGCTTCTTTAGCTTCTTTGTCAAACCACAAGTGCGGCGTGATTGTTTGCATGGGGATTTTTGGCTCCTTTTTGTTTATCAAAGTGGAAAGGTCCCATTATGGCTGATGAATAGCATAGCGGATACGTTTGCTAAGCGCTCTGTGGAGGAGTGCGTTCGTTAATGATCATCCAGGAAGCCCCAAACTTATGGCGCAGCCTGGCGAATCGGAATGCGAAAGAGGTTTCTTGCATCGGCATGAAAAATCTCGCCGCCATTGGAAAGCAGAGCGAAAATACGCTCTGCTTCATCTATGGTGTTCACAGAGCTCATACGGGCATACAGGATAGCGTGCTTCTCATCAGGTGGTACATCCTTCGCATTCGGCTGCTCGCCGGGGGTCATCATCATCGTGATCTTTCCCGGATGCCTTTCGTAGAAACGAAACCCTGGAGGCGGAAACGTCGCGGTAGCCGATTGAACTCATGTGCCCTCGAAGGCGAAATCGAATTGCCTCAGTGCGAAACCGGGTTCGGGTCTGCGCGGGGTCACCGGGTCCGCATTCGTTGCGCCATGTGGCGTTACGCCAATCGGCGTAAATAAAACTTCCTTTTTTTTAACCCTCTTGCCAATTACGCCCTTTGGCGTTACGCTAATTGGCGTAATATGGCATCCCAGGAAAATCCCTTCGTTTTCGGCGAAATTATCGACGACGCAAATTTCGTCAACCGCACCGATGAACTCAGCCAACTCGTCCGAGACTTGGCAGATGGCCAAAAAGTTTTCCTGTTATCACCGAGACGCTTCGGAAAGAGTTCGCTAGTTGCTTTGGCCCTCCTGAAACTGAAGAAGAGACACATTCAGCGGGCGACATAGAAGTGGATGTCAAGCCGCCAGAGCCTCGCGGCGTTCCTCCCAATAGTCCTCAAAACGGCCATTGAGATGAGAGCAGCGCAGTGCCAAGATCGCGTTGGCTCCCCGGACGGTCCAGAACATTCCCGATTGTTTGAGGCGAGAGCCGATGACGGTCTTGCAT
>QIAN01000549.1 GCA_003225005.1 Acidobacteriota bacterium
AAGGACGGCGCCCTGGATCCTCTGGTCTACTGTCGCACTTATTGCGGTCCCGGGGACCATGGCAGGCACCATCGTCGTTGCTCATCCCGGACTAGCATCCTTGCTGGGGATCGGTATTCTCGGGAATATCGAGTATCTGGTGTTCAAACCGGCCATCGACCGCGCTTTTCTAGATCTCCATAGAGGATGAAGGTTAGCCTGTCGACCTGAGCCCTTCGATATGGCCTTTTTCGATTTGGAAGGCTAATTTCAGAACTCCTGACATGGTACCTCGGAAACCTGTCCGCTTTTTGGAGTTCAAGGGCAGGTTGCAACCGAATAGCGCATTTGCAGATCGGTTCCGGGAAACACGGTGTTGGTCTGGTTCAGCGCCGTGCAAAGAATCTCCAGAGCGCGCGTCCGATGTCGCGAACTGAGCGGAGCCAGCGTGATGCGCACCTGATCCTGCGTTGGTTCGATGTCAGCCGCATCGTACAGGATCGTCTGAATCAACGTGCGGCCTTCCTCTTCGACTCGTTTGTAGTGAGGGCGGATCAACTCCAGCAGATCACTCTCGATCTGATAGGCGACCATTTTCAAAACATTGGTGAGGTGTTTGCGTTCGGTGGATAGTTTTACCACCGCTTGTCCCTTTTGAGCCTCGGTCACGGACACGCGCCGAGGAAGAGCGTGGTGCTGGGCCTGGAGTTTTTCAAGACGGGCTCTGGCTTGGGCGATCTCGGTGCGGAGTTTCTCCTTTGCCTTCTTGGCAGCAGTCTGGGGAAGTCGCCGAGGGCGCGCATGGAGGGTGATTGTTGCATAGCTTGCGCGCAACTTGCCGAGCTGGGCCCGCATCCGGCGCAATTCCTTCTCGATCGCTTTGCGGGCGGGGTTCGGAACGGAACGATTCGGGTCGTCGGGTTCGATCGCATAATCGGTCAGGGCATCGATCAAAAATTCCTCACGCACATACTTGAAGAAGTTTTCCTGTCGCCAACGCTCGAACATGCGATAGGACAAAACGATGGCCCGCAGGTCCCAGCGACTCGTGACGATCGGCGTTTGGTGCCCGCCCTGGGTCAGGCGAGTGATCTGGCGGAGGCGAAGCTTTCCTTTGAGGAAGCGAACGGGTTGCTCGTGGAGAAGATAGTGTACGCGCCGTCCGTCCAACTTGGCTTTGTGCTGGGTGAAGCGAGCTTCCGCAATCTTCCGGGTGCGCCCCTTGCGATAGGTCAAAATATCAAAACCCAAGGCCATCAACTCGCGAAACAGTTTGGGACTCCAGCCCCCGCGGTCAAAGACAACCGTAGCACGTCGCTTCGGTCCCAACAGCTGGCGCACCTCACGCAGCACAATGGGCAGCATACGGGTGAGTGCGGCATTGGCTTCGGCCGTGACCACGAACAAGGGATCACCGCGCTTGTCGTTCACCCAATAGTCGGTGGTAGCGGGGGCGGCCAGTCGCGCTCGAGTGACATAGGCTTTGGGAATCGTGTGTTTGCCATGATAGGCGCGCACATGACCATCGACGTAAAGGAAGCCGAGCACGTGGCCATGTTCTCGGATACGCTGCCGAGCGATCTCCTGACCGAGTTGGAAGCTCCCCTTGCCAGCCGCGAGGCGGGCCAGTTTGCGGCGCAAGGTTTTTACTTCCGGCATGCGATCCAAACCCACGATGCGGCCGAGCTCTCCGGGAGGATATTCCTTGAGCGCTTCGGGGCGTGGGATTCGGAGAAGGGCTAACAGAACATAGGCCACCAGCGTGGTGCGCAGGCCATAGAAAGAGGGGCGGAGGCTTCCGTAAATCTTCTCCGCCGCCGACAGTAGTCCACTGGCAACCAGTGCAGGGATGGCCAACAAAGCTCCAGCACGAGGCAGATTCTGTGCCGTTGCAAACAGGGGCAGCGCGTCGTCGAGCAGCCCCAGGGCCGCCAAGAGACGATCCATGCAGCGGTCCAAAGGATTCTGATCGAAGCTCTGAGCCGCCGGTTTGACCCCTGACTCTTCTCTCTGAAGAGGTGGCGGTGGTGCCGCTGGAAGTGGAATGTGATCCGATGGGCTGTGGGAAATCGTGGCGGGCTCGGTTCGCGGATCGGCTTTGGGTAACAGGAGAAGAGTAGCTTCCGGAGCCGGTTGCCATCCCAGTCGACGGAGAATTTTTCGGATCATCATCTCACTGAGTCCCAGCCGTCCACCAATCCCGCGATTGCTCAGGCCTCGCGTCTTGAGGCGCAGAATCGTACGGTCGCGCGCAGTCGGCGGGGGCCCCGTCGCAGCGCCTGCGGGTCGTCCCTCAGGGCGGACGAGGGCGTTCAGTCCTCCTGAGTGCAGGCGCTGCTGGAAGCGGCGCAGGGTTCGCGTGGAGTAACCGAACGAGCGCGCCAGATCGTTCTGATCGACGTATCCGGATTCGTACAGCGAAACCATGGCATAGGCTTCGGCGGTGCGATCCTCTCGGGAGTAGTGGGAGTAGACGACTCCATGGACGAGAATCACACGCTGGTCCGCTTCGGTCTGAAGGGAAACGCTGTCATTGACGAACACCATCTGAGGAACCGGGGAGAAGTCGGGGAAGAGATCGCTTGTATCCGCATCCGGGCTCATAACCGGATAGGATGCTCCCCAGCTTTCCGGAAAGCGGCACCGACGGGCGATTGAAAAAGCGGACAGGTTTTGGTTCGCACCCTGAAGGGGCAAAAACCAAAGCCAGATGCGGTCGAAGCGTGAGCTCCGCGAGTGACTTCCACCGTCAGGTACAGCGGCTATGGCATGAGGATACAGCTACAATGCAAAAGGAGATGGCATCGCCTGCTTCATCGTTCGCGTGAGTTCTGGGCATTTTTCCAAGGCGGTATGTCAGGAGATCTGAATTTATGCTCACAAACGTGATCCTTCTGGACGAGTAGTCGACAAGACGGAAGTAATTCGGTAACTTCCGGATGGCACGTAATCCGTCCAGAATCGATGCCAAGCGCAGAGATCACTTCCTGCAAGCCAACTCGGTACCGATCGCCAAGTCGCAATCTGGATTAGTTCCGGGTAGCCGACAAACCGCTCGTTGTCCGTATGCCTAAGGACCGCAGAGTTCAGCTCAGGGTAGCTTGTCGAAAAAGAGATAAACGGCGGCAATCCTGCCGTCCCGGGCAATGATGAAATCGGTCCCCGCGTAAGCTGGCGCCTCACCCGGGGGGCCTGATACCCAGCGGACCAGCCCGCCATTGCCCGATTCCGCGGGCTCGGTAATTGGCTGATATCGGAATTCAGGGTGGGTAGCTTTGATCGTGCCCGCGATGCGGTCGATTTCGTCACGGCCACGATAGACTCCCTTGCTGGGGTCGTAGAAAACGCAATCTTCAGTGTAAATCTCGTCGATGGCGGCGCGCCGGCGAGCGGGATCGTTTTCACCGAAGACATCACGAAGATTGCGGATCAGCAAGGCGATATGCTGTATGGCATGGCTTGTCTCCTCTCGGCATCGAGTCGGCTTGCGATATCTCGACCCGGAACGGCTCTACTAGCTCAAGGCTGTTGCAAAACAGAGAGCCTAACCCCTTGATTGGCGCGGGCAGCTGACGAAACGGCGTGGCAGATCTGCTGGTTCGCTTATCTTTGCGCGCAAATTTCTCCGAAAAAGTGCGGTGATTTCGCCTTTTCCCTTGACAATGTATATATTACTCGATATAATCGAGTACGTTATGATCAACTCTACCTCCCACCAATCCTGGCTCTTCTATTCCCCTTTGGCCAAGCAAGCGGTACTGCTGAAGGATGATTTGCTCGATCCCGTCGA